>CAIPBW010000261.1 GCA_903863395.1 uncultured beta proteobacterium | reverse complement strand
CACAGGCCGACTTCTGAAAGCTTTGTCCCGGGTGAGAGACGTTGGTCAATTACCGCCTCGTAAATGCTGTCAACGATAAATTGCTCCTCGTCGTCACTCACAGGCTTGGTACTGTTCTTTGGCATGGTCTTTGCAATTCACAGTTCTGTGAATCAGATTGTTAACAAAAGCATGGGCTCAATGCACGTCTTTGGTGCAAAAAAGTGGCAATTGGCTCAGGTTTGTGCATGAATTGGTTTGCGCGGGCTGCGATCAGGTATTACTGTACCAAAGATCGTTTTTCAACTGTTTGTACTTTCTGGGGGAAAACATTGTTGACATGATTGTTAACAATATGCATGATCGATCCACCAACTCAACACATTGGTCATTGCGGGTTGGTTCCCCATAACGCGTAGTTCATAGGAGCATTATTCATGAAGAAACGACTTGTCTTGAAGACGACAGCAATGGCCGCTTTGGCCTCCTTGGCCTTGGTCGGTGTTGCATATGCAGCCAATCCGGTTCTGAAGATTGGGTTCGTGGGCGTCACTTCGGGCCCGGCCGCATCCTGGGGCATCTCCAACCAGCGCTCCATGGAAACGCGCGCCGCCTGGATCAACGAAACCGGCGGCGTCAAGATTGGTGGCACAACCTACGACGTAAAGATCGTCGCCTTTGACGACCAAAAAGATCCCAAGCGTGCCATCGCCGGTATGGAGAAAATGGCACAGGAAGGGATTCACTACGTAGTGGGCCCCAATGTTGACGACGGCGCGGCCGCCGTGCGCCCAGTCGCCGAGCAAAAGGGAATTATGTATTTCCCGTACGCGTTCCCCAAGGAGCTCTACACCAAACCCGCGTCGAATGCGATTTTGGGCATGGTGGCGAACTACCAGTCCGGTCCCGCCATCTACAAGTACCTGATGAAGGAAAAAGGAGTCAAGACCGCAGCCTTTGTCGCTGCCAATGAGTCCGATCCCTTGAGCCAGCGCGACAGCGGAATGGCCGCAGCCAAGGCACTTGGCATCAAGGTGGTTTCCGGCTCGGTAACCTACCAGGTGGACGCAACCGATTTCTCGCCCGTGCTGCTGCCCGTGCTCAAGACTTCGCCAGATCTGCTGGTGCTCTCGGGCGTGGCTCCTGCACAAGCCCCGCAACTGATTCGCTCGGCACGCGAAATGGGGTTCAAGGGCGTTATCTCGACAGAAACCGCCCAGGACGCCAATGTTCTCAAGGAAGGCGCTGGCAAGTTGGCCGACGGGTTCATCTCCGTGGGCGGCGCATCCACACCGCAGTTAGCATCGGCCAAGATGAAGGAATTCGTGACGCGCTACACCAAGATGTTTGGAGAGTACAACGACGAATCAAACACCAAGGTTTACGCGCTTGAGTACATCCTGGAAACGCTCAAGGCCAATCCCAAGGGTCTGGCGGACGTCAAGGAATTCCAAAAGACGATGGACAGCTTTGAAGCACCCAACCCCTACATGGTGGGCGACGCCAAGCTCAAATACGTTGGCATGACCTCATTCGGTCAGAAGCGTCAGGTGTCCGTTCCGCTGGTGGTCAACGTGTTCAAGGACGGCAAGTTCGAAACCCTGTTTGTGGCCCAGGTCGACTAAGCTTCAAAATAGGCATGCAGTGGTGACGCACACGCGTCACCACTAGCCACGCTGAAAGCAGCACATGGAACAAGTCATCGCCAACGGGTTGTACCTGGGCGCGCAGTACGCACTGATCGCCTTGGGGTTGACCCTGATCTTCTCGCTGATGAACGTGCTCAACTTTGCCCATGGGCAAATGTATGTTCTGGGTGGTTTTGTTACCTACACGGTGGTCGCGCAATTCGGATTACCGTTCATCGTGGGCTTGCTGTGCTCGGCCCTCGTTCTGGGCGTCACGGGCGCCTTGGTCGAACGCTATTTATTCCGTCCCGTGATCCGCAAGTCCCGTCGCGAGGAAAGCACGATGCTGCTGGCAGCAGGCATTGCATTTTTTCTCGATGCTGTGATCCTGCTTCTGTTTGGCGAAAAGCAGCGCGGCGTCCCCAAGATTGTTGATGGCGTTTTCAACTGGGACTTCCTGATCGTGATGCCCTACGACCGCATCCTCATCGGCTTGCTGGCCATCAGCATGATTGCCGTCTTCATCCTGTTCATGCAGCACTCCAAGACCGGCCGCGCCATGCGGGCACTCGCCCAGGACAACGTCGCTGCCCGGCTGATGGGGGTCGATGTGGAACGCTATTCCATGATCGGCTTTGCGATGGGGGCCATGCTGGCTGGCCTGGTTGGCGGCTTGCTCGTCACCATCACCGGGATCAACCTGGGCATGGGTGGACCAACCTCCATCAAGGCGTTCATGATGATCATGATTGGCGGTGCCGGGGTGATCTCGGGAGCGATCATTGGCGGCTTTATTCTCGGGATGCTCGAGAGTGTCGGCCTGACCCTGCTGGCCGCTTCGGGCGACATTACGTACCTGGTCATCTTTGCATCCCTGATGGTCTTTCTGGCAATTCGCCCTCAGGGGCTGATGGGCAAACCATGGGGTTGATATGCTGACCGGCAAGCACAAGGCGGCAATCGCTGCATTTCTTCTGGCCGTCTATGTAGGCATACCTACTGCCATCGCGATCAGCGGGCGACTGGATTTCTATTACACGCTCACTGCGGTTGCACTCCTGTCGATTGCTTCGGCCGGTGTCTGGCTCACGTTTTACATTGGCCGCATCAACATCGGACAGGGCGCGTATGCGCTGGCCGGAGGATATGTTTCAGCCCTGCTGGTCACCAAGGCGGGTATGGGGTTTTGGTGGACGCTGCCTCTGGCTGGACTATTTTGCGCTTGCCTGGCGGTGCTTATTGGCTTACCTATCCTACGCCTGCGCGGCGTTTACTTTGCCATGGTGACCCTGGTGCTAACCGAGGTCGGTCGCTTGGCCGCTTTGGCCCTGCCCGTAACCAACG
This sequence comes from uncultured beta proteobacterium, assembly GCA_903863395.1. Classification (GTDB taxonomy): domain Bacteria; phylum Pseudomonadota; class Gammaproteobacteria; order Burkholderiales; family Burkholderiaceae_C; genus Allorhodoferax. Next base: position 8,997 of record CAIPBW010000261.1, on the reverse strand, counting down.
GTGCCAAGGGCATTACTTCCATACCGCTGCCTGCGGAACTGAGAGTGCTGGGTATTACCCTGATCCCCGACTTTGCAAGCTTGGAAAACCCAAAGCTTGCGTTCTATGTTGCTGCAGTGACCATGATGGCGCTGGCCTACGCACTGGTCTGGCGAATCGTCAACTCCCGCTTGGGGCACCTGTGCCGCTCGTTGCAGCAAAACGAGGAACTGGCCTCGTCAATCGGCGTCAACATCGCCTACCTGCGTGTGCTGGCCTACGCCATTTCATCCTTTCTCGGCGGCATTGCCGGAGCCAGCTTTGTGGCCATCAGCCAGTCGCTCTATCCGTCGTCATTCCAGGTGACTGACAGCGTGAACTTCATGCTCAACTGTTTTCTAGGTGGGCTTGGTTTTGTATTCGGCCCGATGTTGGGAACGCTGCTGCTCTATTTCGGCTGGGACTTGTTGTTTGCAACCGGACGCTTCCAGCTATTGATCTACTCCAGCCTGATGATCACGCTCATGCTGGTGCTGCCCAATGGCGTCCTGAGCCTGATGGACCGCAAGGAAACGCGGCCATGAGTGCGATTCTGGAAATCGTTGGCGTGACGAAACGCTTTGGCGGCCTGACCGCCGTCAACCACGTATCGTTTACCGTCAACCAAGGTGATATCCTCTCCGTCATCGGGCCCAACGGCGCGGGCAAGTCCACGCTGTTCAAGCTGATCGCGTCATTCCTTCCCACCACGAGTGGCGAGGTTCGGTTCCGGGGTGAGCGTGTCAGCAATTTGGCGCCCCACATCGTTGCCCGCAAAGGTATCGTGCGCACCTTTCAGGAAACCGCCATATTCCGATCCATGACGGTGCGCGAAAACGTCATCGTGGCGCACCATCTGCGCTCAAAGGCTTCGCTGCTGGGTTTCTTTATGGGATCACCTCAGGCGGCCAAAGACGAAGCGGAGTTTGCTGCTTCCGCAGACAACATCATTGACTTTCTTGGCTTGGGCGCTATCCGAGACGAACTGGCTTCGACACTTCCCCAGGGCCACCTGAGAGCGCTGGGCATGGCCATTGGCCTGGCGACCGATCCGGCCGTGCTACTGCTGGATGAGCCTTTTGCCGGCATGAACCACGATGAAACCATGCGCATGGTGGGCTTGGTTCGAAGGCTGCGCGACGAGCGTGGTGTGACCATCTTGCTGGTTGAACACGACATGCCCGCCGTGATGAAGATTTCCAACCGCATCGTCGTCATCAACTTCGGCGAAAAGATTGCCGAAGGCTCGCCTGCCGAAATCCAGAACAACGCCAAAGTCATCGAAGCCTATCTGGGCTCCGAAGACGCTGCCATCGGAATGTAAGCCATGACCGCCATGCTCAGCTTTGACAACGTCGAGTTGTATTACGACCACGTTTATGCGCTCAAGGGTGTGTCAATCACGTTGGCGCAGGGAGAGACGGTGGCGCTGATCGGCGCCAACGGAGCCGGCAAATCCTCAATCCTGCGCGCCATCACGGGTCTGGCACCCTTGCACAGCGGCCAGATTCACTTCATGGGCGAACGACTTGATGGCACCGCCACCGCCGACATCGTCAAGAAGGGCATCGCCATGGTGCCCGAAGGACGGCGCGTTTTCCCTTTCATGTCGGTCAAGGACAATCTGCTGATGGGTGCCTTTACGCGCACCGACAAGGCCGACATCGCGCGCACACTCGACAGCGTACTGCAACGCTTTCCGCGCCTGCGCGAGCGCTTCGGGCAGCAGGCCGGAACCCTGTCCGGTGGCGAGCAACAGATGATGGTGATTGGCCGGGCCTTGATGGCCAAGCCGCGCTTGCTTTTGCTCGACGAACCCAGCCTGGGCATCGCGCCCAAACTGGTGCAAGACATTGCCCGCTCCATCGTTGCCATCTCGCGCGATGAAAACGTCAGTGTGCTGCTGGTGGAACAAAACAGCCGCATGGCGATGTCGATTTCACACCGTACCTACGCTTTGTCAACCGGCAAGGTGGTCTTGTCCGGCAAATCCAAAGAACTCATGGACGATGACCGCATCAAGGCCGCCTACCTTGGGGGAGACCTGTGATGCGCATCCTGATTGTCAACCCCAACACCACCGCCAGCATGACCGACAAGATTGCAGCAGCGGCCCGAAGAATTGCCGCTGCTGGAACGGAAATCATCGCAGTCACATCCATGCACGGCCCCGTGTCCATTGAGGGCTATTACGACGAGGCGTTGAGTGTGCCCGGCCTTCTGCACGCGATCAGGCAACACCCTGAGCACGATGCCGTTGTCATTGCCTGCTTTGACGATACCGGCCTGGACGCCGCGCGCTGCCTTACCGACAAGCCGGTGGTCGGCATCGGTGAAGCCGGCTACCGCATGGCTGCCATGCTGTCAAACCGCTTTTCTGTGGTGACTACGCTGGCGCGCTCGGTGCCTGCACTTGAGAACAACCTGCACCGCTACGGCATGGACCGCCACTGCGTCAGGGTGCGTGCATCTGAAGTCCCGGTATTGGAACTTGAAGAAGCCAACTCAGGTGCCACTGACAAGATCAGGCAGGAAATCGCACGCGCCATCACGGAAGACCGGGCCGAAGCCATCGTCCTGGGCTGTGCTGGCATGACCGATCTGGTGGATTCCATGGCGCAGTATTTTGGTCTGCCGGTGCTCGATGGCGTGGCATGCGCCGTGGCCTTTTGCGAAAGCATGGTCAGACTGGGTCTGAGAACCACGCGACTTGGTGGCTACGCCCCACCCCCAGCCCACAAGCTCGATATCGCTGCCGCATAAATGCAGGCTGTGGCCTGACCATGCAGGTTCGCTTTGCCACGGATAGCGGTTCCAGGGGCGCATACTACGGCTCACATCGTTGTCACGCCTGCCCCTAAGTGTCCGCACGCCCCCTGGAGAATCCCATGTTTTTTGCAACCGACCTTGACACCGTCACCAACGGCATCCGCTTGGCCGTGGCGCCGGTGTTTCTGCTGACCGCTGTGGCGGCCATGATTGGCAGCGTGGCGGGTCGGTTGGCCCGCATCATTGACCGGGCCCGGGTGCTAGAAACGCGCATTGACGCCACCCCCGATGAGAACCCGATGGCAGCGGAGTTTGCCGAACTGGGCTACCTGCGTATGCGTGGCCGCCTGGTCAACGTCTGCATTGCGCTGCTGACCTTCTGCGGCATCTTGATTGGCCTGACCATCGTCGCCCTGTTTCTGGGTGAGACCACCGAGATCCAGAGTTTTCGCGTCGCCACGGTGCTGTTCCTGACCGGGGTAACGTGCTTCCTGCTGGCCTTGATGTGTTTCCTGGCCGAAACCCTGATAGCAACCCGCGTGCTGGAGTTTCGCCGCGCCAGCCACGCCACCAAAGCCAAACAGTAGTTTGAAAGTGATCGGGCCCCAAGCCCGATCACTTCACGCTCAGTTATCGCTTCAGATTCGCGACCACGGCGTCGCCCATTTCGGAGCACGACACTCGGCGCGTGTCGGCCTCGTAGATGTCGCCGGTGCGCAGCCCGCTGGCGAGCACGGCTTTGACGGCGGTTTCAATGCGCGCGGCGGTGGCTTCGTCGGCAAAGCTGTAGCGGAACATCATGGCGGTGGAGAGAATCATCGCCAGCGGATTGGCGAGGTTCTTGCCAGCGATGTCGGGTGCCGAGCCGTGGCAGGGTTCAAACATACCCTTGTTCTTTTCGTCGAGCGAGGCTGAGGGCAGCATGCCAATCGAACCGGTCAACATGGACGCTTCGTCCGAGAGAATGTCGCCAAACATATTGCCCGTAACCATCACGTCAAACTGCTTGGGTGCGCGCACCAGTTGCATGGCGGCGTTGTCCACCAGCATGTGGCTGAGTTCCACATCAGGGTAGTCGGCCGAGACTTCGATCACCACGTCGCGCCAGAGTTGGGTGGTCTCCAGCACGTTCATCTTGTCCACCGAGCACAGCTTGCGGCTGCGCTTGCGCGCTGCTTCAAAGGCCACGCGGGCAATGCGGCGAATTTCGTCTTCGCTGTAGATCATGGTGTTGCGCCCGACACGCTTGCCGTTTTCCAGTGCGATGCCGCGTGGCTCGCCAAAGTAGATGTCGCCGGTGAGTTCGCGCACGATCAGAATATCCAGGCCGGAGACGATTTCCGGCTTCAAGGACGAGGCGTTGGCCAATTCCGGGTACAGGATGGCCGGGCGCAGGTTGGCAAACAGGTTGAGGTCTTTGCGAATGCCCAGCAGGCCGCGTTCCGGGCGCAGCGGGCGCTCCAGCACGTCCCACTTGGGGCCGCCCACGGCCGCCAGCAAAACAGCATCGGCAGCGCGCGCCAGCTTTTGCGTTGACTCCGGGTAGGGTGAACCGGCAGCATCGACTGCAGCGCCGCCCAGCAGCCCTTCTTCACGTTCAATCTTGATGCCGTCGGCTGCAAGAATGTCGAGCACGCGCAGCGCTTGGGCCATGATCTCGGGGCCAATGCCGTCCCCGGGGAGATAACAAATTTTCATATCAGGTTCCTTGTGGTGGAGAGGTGTGGATCAGGCAAACAACCAGGGTTGTGCCGCGCGGTGGCGCGCCTCAAAGCCGCGAATTTCTTCGCTGTGCACCAGGGTCAGGCCAATTTCGTCCAGGCCGTTGAGCAGGCAATGCTTGCGGTGCGGCGTGATGTCGAACTTGAAGGAAAAGCCCGACGGGGTGGTCACGGTTTGCGCTGCCAGATCCACGTCCAGGCTGTAGCCCGGCGTGGCCGCGCATTCGGCAAACAGGCGGTCGACGGTTTCGCTCGACGCGATGATTGGCAGAAGGCCGTTCTTGTAGGTGTTGGAGAAAAAGATGTCTGCATACGACGGCGCGATCAGCACCCGAAAGCCGTAGTCTTCAATCGCCCACGGTGCGTGCTCGCGCGACGAGCCGCAACCAAAGTTGTCGCGCGCCAGCAGCACCTGCGCACCCGCAAAGCGCGGTTGGTTGAGCACAAAGTCAGCCACCTTGGGCCGGTGCGTGCAGTCCATGTCGGGCTCGCCGTGGTCGGTGTAACGCCATTCATCGAACAGGTAGGGTCCAAAGCCCGAGCGCTTGATTGACTTGAGAAACTGCTTGGGAATGATCGCATCGGTATCCACGTTGGCGCGATCGAGCGGGCACACGAGCCCATGAAGTTTGGTAAAGGCTTTCATTGCTTGCTCCTCATGCCTTGCGGCTATCGACAAAATGGCCGGCAATCGCAGCGGCGGCCGCCATCGCCGGGCTCACCAGATGGGTGCGCCCACCCTGCCCTTGGCGACCTTCAAAGTTGCGGTTGGAGGTGGAGGCGCAGCGCTCGCCCGGCTCCAGGCGGTCGGCGTTCATGGCCAGGCACATGGAGCAGCCCGGCTCGCGCCACTCAAAACCGGCTTCGGTAAAGATCTTGTCCAGCCCTTCGGCCTCGGCTTGGCGTTTGACAATGCCTGAGCCCGGCACCACCATGGCCAGCTTCACGCTCTTGGCCACCTTGTGGCCACGCGCCACGGCAGCGGCCGAGCGCAAATCTTCAATGCGCGAGTTGGTGCACGACCCGATAAACACCTTGTCGATGGCAATGTCGGTGATCGGGGTATCGGCCTTCAAACCCATGTAGCTCAGGGCGCGCTCAATACCTGCGCGCTTGGTGGCGTCGCTCTCGTTGGCCGGATTGGGCACCTTGCCGGTGACGGCAAGCACCTGCTCGGGCGAGGTGCCCCAGGTGACTTGCGGCGCGATGTCGGCAGCGTTGATTTCCACCACCGCGTCAAAGTGCGCGTCGGCGTCCGAGTGCAGGTTCTTCCAGGCGGCTGCGGCGCGGGTCCAGTCGTCACCCTTGGGTGCGTATTGGCGGCCTTCCAGGTAGGCAATGGTCTTGTCGTCCACCGCCACGATACCGGCGCGTGCGCCCGCTTCAATGGCCAGGTTGCACAGCGTCATGCGCCCTTCCATCGACAATCCACGGATGGCCGAACCTGCAAACTCGATGCAATAGCCCGTGCCCCCGGCCGTGCCGATGCGGCCAATCACGGCCAGCGCCACGTCCTTGGCACCTACCCCGGCCCCAAGTTCACCCTCGACCTTGATCTGCATGGCCTTGGACTTCTTTTGCACCAGCGTCTGGGTGGCCAGCACGTGCTCCACTTCCGAGGTACCAATGCCGTGCGCCAGCGCGCCAAACGCGCCGTGCGTGGCGGTGTGGCTGTCGCCGCAAACCACCGTCATGCCCGGCAGGATGGCACCGTTTTCAGGGGCAATCACGTGGATGATGCCCTGGTTCTTGTGCTTGAACGGGAAGTACACCAAGGCACCAAACTCTTTGATGTTGGTGTCCAGCGTATCCACCTGCAACTTGGAGACCGGGTCCGCAATGCCCTGATCCCAATCCTTGGTGGGTGTGTTGTGATCGGGCACGGCAACGATGGAGTCGCTGCGCCACACCTTGCGCTGTGCCAGGCGCAGGCCCTCAAAGGCTTGCGGGCTGGTCACTTCGTGCATCAGATGGCGGTCGATGTAGAGCAGGCAGGTGCCGTCCTCTTCCTGACGGACCACATGCGGGTCCCATAACTTGTCGTAAAGCGTCTTGCCGGTCATGACGTGTCCCCAAAAAATTGCGTGGAAGAAATCAAACCACTCTCCAAGCGCCAAATCGGCAGATTTGAGCGCCAGAACGGGTGCGAGGCGCAATCCTAAAGACTCTGCAGTACCATAACAAGTCTATTACTTATCCTAGTATTAGAAATAACACCTTGGCAAAAACATGACTACCGACCTGATCACACGGCGCAAGGAACTGGGCGAATTTTTGAAGGTGCTACGCGAGCGCTGCGTGCCCGAGGCCTTTGGCTTCCCCGGCGGGCAGCGGCGGCGCGCGCGCGGGCTGCGGCGCGAAGAGGTGGCGCAACTGGCCGCCATCAGTCCCACCTGGTACACCTGGATTGAGCAGGGGCGCGAGGTCAATGTGTCGGCCGAGGCGCTCACGCGGCTGTCCACCGCGCTCAAGCTCACGCGCTCGGAGCGCGCCTACCTGTTCGAGATGGCAGGGCGGCGGGTGTCTGACGAGGCCGACGCATCGGACAACGCCGTTCCCGACATTCTGGTGGCGATGCTGGCCGACATTGCCACTCCGGCCTACCTGATGGGGCCGTACTGGGACCTGCTGGGCTGGAACCCGCCTGCCGGTGCGCTGTTTGCCGGCTGGCTGGACGTGGCGCAACCCAAGCAGCCCAACCTGCTGCGCTACGTCTTTCTGGACCCCTCGGCGCGCACGCTGATTGACGACTGGGAGGTGCGCGCGCGCCGCATTGCCGCAGAATTTCGGGCCGATTGCCGCACCCGCTTTGAAGAACCGGCGCTGCAGCGGCTGGTGGCCGAGCTCACCGAAGGCAGTCCCGAATTTGGCCGCTTCTGGAAGCAGCACGATGTGCTGGAGCGCCAGGGCGGGCAGCGCAACTTCCGCCATCCATCGCGCGGGCTGATCAGCTACCAGCAAGTCACCCTGCATCCGGTGGAGCAAACGCAACTCAAGCTGGTCATCCTCAAACCCATGCCCAGCACTGCGGCGTGAACATCGGTGCCCGCTTCTCTCAGGAGCCGGTGGCTTCCAGGTCGCGCAACAGCTTGAATTCGATCGAATCGACCAGCGCTTGCCAACTGGCATCAATGATGTTGGTGGACACGCCAATGGTGGACCACTGCGCGCTGGCGTCCGCGCTTTCGATCAGCACGCGCACCTTGGCCGCCGACGCCTTGTCGGAGTCCAGCACGCGCACCTTGTAGTCAATCAGGTTCATCTCGCGCAGGCGCGGATAGAAGCGCTCGAGCGCCTTGCGCACGGCGCGGTCGAGTGCATTGACCGGGCCGTCGCCTTCGGCAGCGGCAATCTCTTCCTGCCCGTCCACGGTAATCTTGATGAGCGCATTGGAGTTGTTGGGGGTGGTGGAGGGTGCATTCACAATCACCTGGAACTCGCGCATCGAGAAAAACGGCTGGTACATGCCCAGCAACTTGCGCACCACCAGCTCAAACGAACACTCGGCGCTTTCAAACTGGTAGCCCTCGTGCTCGAGTTCCTTGAGCCGATCGACAATCGCCTGCGTTGCCGGTGAGTCCTTGGTCAGCGTTGCGTCCAACTCGCGAATGCGCTTGAGCAAGGTGCTGCGCCCGGCCACTTCGCTCATCAGGATGCGGCGCGAGTTACCCACCTGCTCGGGGTCAATGTGCTCGTACGACACCGGATTTTTTTGCACGGCGTCAATGTGCATCCCACCCTTGTGCGCAAACGCATCGCTGCCCACGTAGGCGGCCTTGTCGTGCACCGGCATGTTGGCAACTTCGCTGACAAAGCGCGCCGTGCTGGTCAGGTGCACCAGGCTGCCCTCTGGCAGGCAGGACTTGCCCAGCTTGAGTTCCAGGTTCGGGATGATGGCGCACAAATTGGCGTTGCCGCAGCGCTCGCCAATGCCGTTGATGGTGCCCTGCACCTGGGTTGCACCGCTTTGCACCGCCACTACCGAATTGGCAACCGCCATCTCGCAATCGTTGTGGCAGTGGATGCCAATCGCACAACCGGGGAAGCGCTCGACCACCAGCTTGGTGACGTGGCCAATCAGGTCGGGAAAGTTGCCTCCGTTGGTATCGCACAGGCACAGGCAACTTGCACCGGCCTGGGCGGCAGCGCTGAGCGTGGCCATGGCGTAATCCGCATCGGCCTTGTAACCATCGAAAAAGTGCTCTGCGTCATACACCACCTCTTTGCCCTGGCCCACCAGATAGCGGATGGTGTCGCCAATCATGGCCAGGTTTTCTTCGAGCGTGGTGCGCAAAATGGAGGTCACCTGGTAGTTCCAGCTCTTGCCAAAAATGGCAACCGCCGGGGTGCCCGCACTCAGCAGCGAGCGCAGGCCATCGTCGTCTTCCACCCGAATGCCCACCTTGCGCGTGCTGCCAAACGCAATCACGCGGCTGTGCCGCAGCGTCAGCTCACCCAGACGCTGAAAAAACGCCAAATCCTTGGGGTT
>CAIPBW010000260.1 GCA_903863395.1 uncultured beta proteobacterium | reverse complement strand
GTTACCGCCACGGGCGCGTCGAGCAGGCCGCCGTCGTTGCCAATGACGTAGAAGGCGCGCCCATCGGCAAACCCCAGGTTGTAGTTGCGCTCCACCTCGCCATTGAGGATGCGCAGGCGCACCACTTGCCGTGGCAGCGTTACCTGGGCATTCATCACCCCGTTGGTGAGCAGGTAATCGCCATAGGCGGTGGTGCTGTACTGGAACTGGTTGGCCACGCCGTTGAGCGTGGTGAAGCGCCGACTGGTGAGGATCAGCACCAGGTCATCCGTGCCGTAGCTTCTGGGCAGGTTGAGCGCCGCTTCGGCGTCGTCTTGTACCAGGATGAAGCCGCCCGCACCCAGGGTGAGCTGCTTTTGCGTCATCTGGTGCATGTGGGGGTGGTACCAGTAGGTTGCGGCGTTGTTCTTGACGGTGAAGGTGTCCGTCAGCCAGGTGCTGCCCGCAGCCACCACCTGGTGCGGGCCACCATCCACCGGGCCCGGCACAAGCATGCCGTGCCAGTGCGTGGTGGTGTCTTCGGTGAGCGTGTTCTTGACCTGCAGGCGCACCTGCGCGCCCTTTTTGAGCACCAGCGTCGGGCCCCAGAAGTCGTTGCCGTTGTAGCCGTAGGTGGCGGTTTTGGCGCCGGTTTGAAACTGCACCGATGACGCGGCCAGCGTGAGTTCGTAGGTGGTTACACCCGCCGATGCAACCCCCGCCAATAGAGGTGGAATCCAAAGCGTGTTGTTGGCAGCAGGGATTGAAGCTGACGGGGTTGCAGATGCTGCTGAAGAGGTGGCGCTTGCTCCCGCTGAATTGATGGCCGCGACCGTGCAGGAGTATGTGGTGCCATTGGTCAGTCCGTTCACCACGATAGGGCTGGACGTTGCAGTGCCGGTGATGGCTACTCCCCCAGTGGGCGTGCACACGTACGTGTAACTGGTAATGCTTGCACCACCATTCGAAGCGGGCGCTGCAAAGGTCAGGGTGATGCTGGCGTTGTCGGCGTTCGCCTGAATGTCCGTAGGCACGCCCGGCACGGTTGAAACAGAAGAATTGCCAGACCCTCCACCACAAGCCACAAGAACTGCTGAAGTGGAGAGAAAGCCCCCCGCAATGAGCTTGAGACTACCTCTCTTAGTCATCAAGGATGTGTCGGTGAATTGTGACTGCATGGGCGCTCCGATTAACTGCTGATAGACGCCAGATTCTGAAACCCAATTGTGAGGAAATTGTGTGCTTCTGCTCATCATTTCCTCACAATTGATTTCTATGCTGTGGGCCATGTTCCATTCATCTTCCAGTCGCATGCGCTCACGTTCCAACATCCATTCCCGATTACTTCTGACAAGTCTGCTCATGAGCAGCTGGAGCGCCATGGCACAGGCGCCTTCAACAGCCACGCTTCGAGGCACCATCATCGACTTCAAGACCAAGGAGCCATTGGCACACGTCAAAGTGGAACTGCGTAGTCTTGGCCGCGAAGTGATTACCGATGATCGCGGCCGCTTTGAGTTGACACAGTTGGAGCCTGGTGTCGTCGAAATCGCTGTCAGCACGGTTGGCTACAGCTTGCTCGGTCAGAAGCTCACCATCCCCGCAGGGCAGACGTTGGACCTGGAGTTACCGCTTGGGCCGGAGGCTGTAAAGCCGTCAGTCGTAAGTGCCTTGAATGCGGTCACCGTCACAGTCAAATCAACCCAATCCGCCTTGCCAGAGACACCATCGCTTTATGCGATGAACAACACCGACTTGCAAAACCTGTCGACCGTACTCGCCAATGACCCCATGCGCGCCATGCAAACACTGCCAGGAGTGACGGCAAACCAGGACTTCTATGGGCAGTTCGCAGTGCGTGGCGCAGGTCCTGGCCATGTGGGGGTGGTCATCGACGGCGTGCTGCTGGACAACGCCTTCCACGGATTTACGGACAAAGGGGACCTGGGCTCGGTGTCGATTGTCAACGGCTCTCTGGTGGACTCGTCTTCACTGTTTAGTGGTGTGGCACCCGCCCGGTTTGGGGGGCGAACGGGTGCCACCGTTCAGGTGGATACACGCGAAGGCAGCAGAGACGATTCATTCACCCGACTTGACGTGGATTTCCTCAGCGCATCCCTTACGCAAGAAGGCCCGCTGGGAACTGAGCAGCGCGGCTCCTACATTGTCTCGGCACGCAAGAGCTATCTGGACTATTTGACCTCGAGCTTGAAAGTCAAATCCAGTACCCTGGGCTACAGCGATTTGGACGTGAAACTGGACTACGACCTCAACCCCACCAATCGCGTGAGCTTGACCACAGTGTTTGGCACGTCGCAGATCGCCCGCGAGGCCAACTTGCAGGGAAATCAGAGTCTCGGTTTTCTGACCGATGGCTCTGGCCAGCAGGATTTCACTACGTTACGTTGGACCTCCCAAGTGAGCCCTAGCACCACATCGCGTGCCCAGTTTTTTTGGGCAAGTGACAGCCAGACGCAGCGCAACAGCGCTGGTGATTTGCTGATGGGAACCGATGCCACGCAGAGCGGGTTAAGCGAGGAGTTGACGCACACACTATCCGATCAGCAGACATTGGAGGCAGGGTGGAATGTCCTGCAACGCCAGACATCCCTCAAGGAGCAATCCATCTGGAATTACAACGCCGGCACGTTATCAACGGCATTGGTTCCGGTGGCAGATTTTTCGAAGACGGCAGTGGAGTCAGGCGTTTACCTGCAAGACACCGCAAAGATGCTGGAGGACAGGCTCAAACTGAAGTTCGGTGCCCGATGGGACTATTCAAGCGCGACAGGGCAATCGGTATTCCTGCCACGCGTGGATGCCAGCTACGCACTGCGTCCTGGCACCCAGGTCGCAGCAGCCCTTGGCCAGACCGCGCAATTCCCTTCGATGGACAACCTTTATGGAAAGTTTGGGACGCCTGGGCTGAACGCAGAGCGTGCGACCACTGCGGCACTGTCATTCGATCAGGACTTGGGTGACCGTTGGCGCTTGCACACCGAACTGTACGAACGCAACGAGAGCCAACGCATCTACTCACCATTGACCCAATTCCGGCTTACCAGCAACGGCAGCTATGCCATTCCAACGACCGGCCCGGTTCTCACCAACGGTTTGAGTGGTTACGCTCGCGGTGTCGAGATCATGTTGCAACGGCAAAGCGCCAATGGATTCTCTGGATGGTTGGCTGTCAGTCGTAGCCAAAACCGGTACGCCACGGACACGGGAATGGAATTCTCTGGCGATAACGAGCAGCGTACCAGCATCACCGCCTACGGCAGCTACCGCTGGAGCAACACGCTCAGTTTCAGTGCCGTTGCGCGCTACGGCAGCGGCACACCCATCCCCGGCTACCTGGGTGCCTCTTCGGGTGCCAGCAGCCGCGGGGACGGGCCGGTTGTCATGTACGCCATGTCGCCTTCGCTCAATACCCAGCAGGCCTCGGAGTACCAGCGCCTGGACCTGCGGGTGAACAAAGTTATCTATGGCCCCAAGTACAAGCTGACACTCAAGGCAGAGATAGCCAATGTGCTCAACCACGACAATTGGCGCTACTACGACTACATCTACCCAACCCCAGGCACAGCACAAACGGTCGCCATTTCACGCAACACTACGATGCCACGTCTGCCCACCATTGGCATGAGTCTGGAGTTTTGAGTAGAGAAATCATGGAGAGTG
>CAIPBW010000259.1 GCA_903863395.1 uncultured beta proteobacterium | reverse complement strand
TCTTCGCTGGGTGCAAGTCGTATGATTCCCGCAGCGGGCAGGGTCACATAACGCTTGCCTCGAACTCGCTCATCAGGAGAACACCATGCGCAACCGCCCTTTGGGTCGAACCGGACTTTTTGTTTCAGAACTCTGTCTTGGCACCATGACGTTTGGTGGGGGCGAGGGCATCTGGGGCAAGATCGGAGCGTTGCAACTCGCCGAGGCCGAGCAGTTGATAGGGCAGTCGATTGACGCAGGCATCAACTTCATTGACACCGCCGACGTGTATGCCGGTGGGCGCTCGGAGGAGATTACCGGCCAGGCGCTCAAGAACCTCAAGGTTCCACGCGATAGCGTGGTGGTTGCGACCAAGGTGTTTGGCGAAACTGGCCCCGGCCCCAACGCGCGTGGTGCATCGCGCCACCACATCCTGTATGGCGTGCAGGCCAGCCTCAAGCGGCTGCAGCTTGAGCACATTGACCTCTACCAGATTCACGGCTTCGACCCGGCCACGCCGATCGAAGAAACCATGCGCGCCCTGGACCAGTTGGTGCAGCAAGGCCTTGTGCGCCACATCGGCGTGTCCAACTGGGCGGCGTGGCAAATCGTCAAGGCCCAGGGCATTGCCGAGCGCCATGGCTTGGCGCGCCTGGACTCACTCCAGGCCTACTACACGGTGGCCGGGCGCGATCTGGAGCGCGAAATCCTCCCCATGCTGGGCAGTGAAGGGCTTGGTTTGCTCGTCTGGAGTCCGCTCGCCGGGGGACTATTGACCGGAAAATACAGTCCCAACCAGGCGGGTGCTGCGGGCGACCGCCGCACCAGCTTTGACTTTCCACCCGTCAACCGGGACCGTGCCTTTGCCTGCGTGGATGCGATGCGGCCGATGGCGCAGGAGCGCGCTGTTTCGGTGGCGCAGATTGCACTGGCCTGGTTGCTGCACCAGGCGCGCGTCACCAGCGTAATCATTGGCGCCAAGCGGCCTGAGCAACTGGCAGACAACCTGGCGGCAACCCAAGTCCGCCTCAGAAGCGCCGAACTCGCGCAGATCGATGCCGTCAGTCAACTGCCCTCCGAGTACCCAGGCTGGATGTTTGAGCGCCAGGGCGAATACCGCCAAGGGCAACTGCGCCCAGCGAGTTAAATCGCTTTACGTCCCAACAAGCCGCCGATGCGGCGCACCAGCCATTTGGGTGTGCTGCGCGAAGCAATCATGGCTGCCTGGTTGATGGTGCCGGGCACGCAGATGGCGTCACCGGCCATGCAGGCCTTGAACGCCAACTCCGCAACTTGTTCAACATTGCCGATCAAGAAGCCGGGCAGTTTGTGCAACTTGTCGTTGGCACCCGCAGCTTGCGTCAGCATATTGGTCGCGGTGATGCCTGGGCACAAGGCGGTGACGGTAACGCCGGTGCCCCGCAATTCTTCGGCCAGAGACTCTGACAGCGACAGCACGTAGGCCTTGCTCGCTGCATAGCTGGCCAGTGTGGGAATCGGCTGAAACGCCGCCACCGAGGCCACATTGAGTACCCGCCCCGCACCGCGCAGAACCATGGCTGGCACAAAGGCGCTCAACATGGCGGTCAGGCCCGAAATGTTGAGATCGATAATGTTCTGGTGCGTAGCCGCTGTAAGCGTAGTGAACTCGCCTTGGGCGAGCACTCCGGCGCAGTTCACCAGCACATCCACCTGCCTGCCGGGTTTTGCCAATGCGCTGGCCACCCTTGCGGCGGCACCGGGGCGTGACAGGTCTGCCGCCAGCGCACGCACCTCCACGCCGCGTTGCTGCTGCAACTCCTTGGCAAGTGTTTTGAGCTTGCCCGCGCTGCGCGCAACCAGAATCAGGTCAAAGTTGGCGCGCGCAAAGCAGTGGGCCAGCGCCTCTCCAATTCCAGAAGACGCGCCGGTAATCAGCGCGGTCTGTCTGTCTTGAGTAGGGCGTTTGGAATCGGTCGCCACGCCGCGTGCGGCGCCCGGGGATGCGCGGCTTGGCAACGGAGCTACCGAAGAGCTGCCACCAGGCACTCTTCCATCTTCTTGAAGTATTTGTTCGACAACGGGGTGGCGACGATGTACTTGACGCGGTTGTCTTCCTCGTTTTCCTTGAACGCGATAAAGCCCTTCTTGCGCAGGGTTTTGAGGCGCCGGTGCACCGTGCTGGGCGATTGGTCGGGCAAATTGTTCATGGTTTCCACCACGCTCACCAGGTCGCCGCTGTGCCAGCGCACCGCAAGGTGGTTGAGCAGCTGCTCTTCCACCGGATCAATGGCCGGAAAACCGGGTAACGCTCGAATAGCCTGAGCCAGGTTCAAAAACTTGAGATAAGACATCAACGACACTCCATTAAAGTTATGGCTTGATCATAACCAAAGTGGCAAATTTAAGCATCAGGTCTTTGTAAAGACCTGTCACCTGCGATACCAACGTTCGGTTACCAATTAGGACAAAATTCAGCCAAGGGCAGGAGGGATGTTCCCTACAATTTCCCATCTGCCGAAATCTGAGGTGCTCCCGATGAAGTTCAGTTCCAAAATCATCGCCTTCGCGGCGATTCCGACCTTGCTTTTTGTCATGGGGCTGGCAATCAGCATCAGCTCGCTGGTGCACACCCAAACCGAGTTTGACCGCTACATCAGCACCGAACAGGCAGTGGAGCGTGGCTTGGGTGACTTGTATGCCCAGGGCCTGCAAATGGGGCAGGCCCTGCGCAATGTGGTGCTCGACCCCAAGAACCCCAAAGCCCTGGAGAACCTGAAGGCGGCACAGGCCGATTACGACAAAGTTTTCACGCAAACCCAGGCCAGCGCCAAGGGCAGCGCGCTGGAGAGCTTGCTCAGTGGGTTGCCCGCACTGCGCGCCGCCCACGCCAAGGCGCAGGATGAGGTGCTGGCGCAGGTGA
>CAIPBW010000258.1 GCA_903863395.1 uncultured beta proteobacterium | reverse complement strand
CCCATGGCCTGTGCCGAAAGCACCGCCGCGCCACTGGCAATCGAGCCGCTCAAGGCCAGCGGGCCGTCAAACCACTGGCGGATTTCCTGCACCAGCGCAAACGGGCTTTTCACACCGGCGTGTCCTCCGGCTCCGGCGGCCACGGCAATCAACCCGTCGGCACCTTTTTCAATCGCCTTGTGCGCGTGCTTGTTGTTGATGATGTCGTGCAGCACCACACCGCCGTAGGAATGCGCCGCGGCGTTGATTTCTTCGCGCGCACCCAGCGAGGTGATGATGATCGGCACCTTGTACTTGACGCACAGCGCCATGTCGTGTTCCAACCGGTCGTTGCTCTTGTGCACGATCTGGTTGATGGCGAACGGTGCCGCAGGTCGGTCCGGGTGGGCGCGGTTGTGTGCTGCCAGCCCCTCGGTGATTTCGATCAGCCAGGGCTCCAACTGCTCAGCCGGGCGCGCGTTGAGTGCGGGCATGGAGCCCACGACGCCGCTGGTACATTGCGCCAGCACCAGTTGCGGCGTGCTGATGATGAAGAGCGGCGCGGCAATCGCCGGAAACGGCAGCCGGTCCAGTGGTGAGGGCAGGCGCGACATGCTTAAAACGCGTCCAGGGCCAGGGCCGTAACGCACTCGGCACCTTCGACCACGCTGTCGCGGATGCCGGGCACCTTGACCAAAATGTGGTCGGCGTAAAAGCGTGCGGTGGTGATCTTGGCGCGCATGAAGTCGGCGTCGTTGCCTGCAGCCAACATCGTCTGCGCCACCAGCAGGGCACGCGCCATTTGCCAACCGGCCATCAGGTTGCCGGTGAGCATCAGATAGGGAACACTGCCGGCATAGACCGCGTTGGGGCTGGCCTTGGAGTTACCGGCCACAAAGTTCACCACATCCAGGAACGCTTCGCGCGCTGCCTTGAGCCGCTTGGCCATGGCCAGGGCATCGGCGCTGGCACTCTTGACCAGTTCGGCTTCGGTGGCTTCAATTTGCGCAGCCAGTGCCTTGGCAGATTGACCGCCATCGCGCGAGGTCTTGCGCCCCACCAGATCGTTGGCCTGAATGGCGGTGGTGCCTTCGTAAATGGTCAAAATCTTGGCGTCGCGGTAGTACTGGGCCACACCGGTTTCTTCAATGTAGCCCATACCGCCGTGGACCTGCACCGCCAACGAGGTTACCTCCAGACTCATCTCGGTGCTGTAGCCCTTGACCAGCGGCACCATGAATTCGTAGAAGGTCTGGTTGTCCTTGCGCACCTGCGCGTCAGGGTGGTTGTGGGCAGCATCAAAGGCCGAAGCCGCAACGCTGGCCATGGCACGGCAGCCTTCGGTATAGGCACGCATGGTCATGAGCATGCGGCGCACATCAGGGTGGTAAATGATGGCTGCACCGGCTGCAATGGTGCCGTCCACCGGACGGCTTTGCACGCGCTCGCGCGAAAAACGCACGGCCGTTTGGTAAGCGCGCTCGGCAATCGCAATGCCTTGCACGCCCACGCCGTAGCGCGCGGCGTTCATCATGATGAACATGTACTCCAGGCCACGGTTTTCCTGGCCCACCAGGTAGCCGATGGCACCCTCATGGTCGCCAAACTGCAGCACCGCCGTGGGGCTGGCCTTGATGCCCATCTTGTGCTCGATGCTGACGCAGTGCACGTCGTTGCGCGCGCCCAGCGACCCGTCCTTGTTGACCAGAAACTTGGGCACCACAAACAGGCTGATGCCTTTGACGCCTTCGGGCGCGCCCTGCACGCGCGCGAGCACCAGGTGGATGATGTTCTCGGCCATGTCGTGCTCACCCCAGGTGATGAAGATCTTGGTGCCGATGACCTTGAAGCTGCCATCGGGCAGCGGCTCGGCACGGGTGCGCACCGCTGCCAGATCGCTGCCGGCCTGGGGCTCGGTCAGGTTCATGGTGCCGGTCCACTTGCCGCTCACCAGATTTTCCAGATAGATCGCCTTGAGTTCATCGGAACCCGCAGTGAGCAGCGCTTCAATGGCGCCGTCGCTGAGCAGCGGGCACAGGGCAAAGCTCATATTGGCACTGTTGACCATTTCGCCGCACACCGCACCAATGGTCTTGGGCAGGCCCTGACCACCAAAGTCCACCGGATGCTGCAAACCTTGCCAGCCGCCCTCGGCAAACTGCTTGAACGCTTCCTTGAAGCCGGGGGTGGCAGTCACCACGCCGTCTTTCCAACTGGTGGGGTTCTTGTCGCCTTCCCAGTTCAGCGGAGCGACCACACCTTCGTTGAACTTGGCGCATTCTTCCAGCACCGCCTGCGCGGTGTCGAGCCCTGCATCCTCGAACCCCGGAATTTGCGCAATCTGCTCGATGTTGGCCAGATGCTCGATGTTGAACAGCATGTCTTTGACGGGGGCGACGTAGCTCATGAGAGTCTCCAGAAGTAAGGACGGAATACAAAAACCAGGGATAAAAAAAGGGCATCGCCAGCGATGCCCTCGGGTTGCATGCGCTTAGAGCGCAGCAGTCAACTGCGGAACGGCCACAAACAGGTCGGCCTCCAATGCATAGTCGGCCACGCTGAAGATCGGCGCTTCGGGGTCCTTGTTGATGGCCACGATCACCTTGCTGTCCTTCATGCCAGCGAGGTGCTGAATGGCACCGCTGATGCCCGCAGCAATGTACAACTGGGGCGCGACGATCTTGCCGGTCTGGCCCACTTGCCAGTCGTTGGGAGCATAACCGGCGTCCACCGCAGCGCGGCTGGCACCCAGCGCGGCACCGAGCTTGTCGGCCAAAGGCAGCAGCACTTCGTTGAACTTTTCTGCCGAACCGAGCGCGCGACCACCGGCCACGATCACCTTGGCAGCAGTAAGTTCGGGGCGGTCGTTCTTGGCAATTTCGGAGCCGAGGAACGCCGCCTTGGCGCTGGCCGCCACGGCTGCGATCGATTCGACTGCAGCACTGCCGCCACTGGCAGCAGCCGGATCAAAACCGGTGGTACGCACCGTGATCACCTTGATGACGTCGAGGCTTTGTACCGTGGCCACAGCGTTGCCCGCATAGATCGGGCGCTCAAACGTATCGGCACTGTCGACCTTGGTCACATCCGAGATCTGGCCCACGTCCAGCAGTGCTGCCAGACGCGGCGCGGCGTTCTTGCCCGAGGCCGTTGCCGGGAACAGGATGTGGCTGTAGTTGCCCGCCAGCGCCTGGATCTGGGCACTGAGGTTTTCTGCCAAGCCGTGCGCCAGGGCGTCGCCATCGGCGTGCAGCACCTTGGCCACACCGGCGATCTGGGCCGCCTGCGCCGCTGCGGCAGCGGCACCCGAGCCGGCCACCAGCACGTGCACGTCACCGCCGCACTGCAGGGCTGCGGTCACGGTATTAAGGGTTGCACCCTTGATGGATGCGTTGTCGTGTTCAGCAATTACGAGAGAGGTCATGATCAGATTACTTTCGCTTCAGTCTTGAGTTTTGCTACGAGGGTTGCGACATCGGGCACCTTGATACCGGCGCTGCGCTTGGGTGGCTCGACCACCTTGAGCGTCTTGATGCGCGGGCTGACGTTCACACCCAAAGCCTCGGGGGTGAATACTTCGAGTTGCTTTTTCTTGGCCTTCATGATGTTGGGCAGCGTCACATAGCGCGGCTCGTTCAGGCGTAAATCGGTGGTGATGATCGCGGGCAGGCTGAGGCTCACGGACTCGGAGCCGCCATCGACTTCGCGGGTGATGGTGGCCTTGCCGTCGGCAACGTCCACCTTGCTGGCAAACGTGCCCTGGGCCAGGTCGGCCAGCGCGGCGAGCATCTGGCCGGTCTGGTTGCAGTCGTCGTCAATCGCTTGCTTGCCAAGAATCACCAGGCCGGGCTGCTCTTTGTCAAACAGCGCCTTGAGCAGCTTGGCCACGGCCAGGGGCTGCAATTCTTCAGCGGTTTCAACCAGAATGGCGCGGTCTGCACCGATGGCCATGGCGGTGCGCAGGGTCTCCTGGCATTGGGTCACGCCGCAGGACACGGCGATGATTTCGGTGGCGACACCCTTTTCCTTGAGCCGCACGGCCTCTTCCACGGCTATTTCGTCAAACGGGTTCATGCTCATCTTGACGTTGGCGGTATCCACACCGCTGCCGTCGGATTTGACGCGAACCTTGACGTTGTAATCGACGACACGTTTTACCGCTACCAGGACTTTCATTGCTTCGACTCCAGAGGTTACAAAGGGGCTACAGACTTGACGTGCACGTCAACTACCCGATTCTATGCCGCGATCCCGCCGAACTGGGATTCCGGCAGGCAAGCGCACACAAATTCAAAAAATAGAACGACCGTGCTTTTTTGTGATTATAGCCCCGGATCGGAAGCTTTGGGCCAAACGCTTTGGGCCAAGCGATCAGCGCTGGTGCAACACGCGCTGCGGGAAGGGAATCTCGATGCCGTGGCTGCGCAGCGCCGCCAGAATCGCGCAGTTGATGTCGGAGCGCAGGTTGAGCAGGCCGTTTTCGATGTCCTGCATCCAGTAGCCCACGGTGAACTCCAGCCCGTCGGCCCCAAACGCCGTCAGCATGGCCGAGGGCGCAGGCTCGCGCGCGACACGCGGCTGGTCGAGCGCGGCCTGGGTGAGCAAGCGCTTGACCAACTCCACGTCGCTGTTGTAGGCCACGCTGACCGTGGTGGTCTGGTAGACCAGCGCGTCGTGCAAGGAGAGGTTTTCGACGCGCGCGTTGATCAGCATCTCGTTGGGCACAATCGACTCGCGCCCGCTGAGTGAGCGCACCACCGTGTAGCGCGCGTTGATCTGGGTGATGCTGCCCTCAAAGTCGTCAATGCGCACGTTGTCGCCGATGCGCATGCTGCGCTCGGCCAGAATGACAAAGCCGCTGACATAGTTGGCCGCGAGCTTTTGCAGCCCAAAGCCGATACCCACGCCGATGGCGCCCCCAAGCACCGATAACGCGGTGAGATCGATCCCCACCGCCGAGAGCGCGACGATCAGCCCGACAAACATCAGCATGGCGCGCGAGGCGTTGCTCACCGCCTTGCGCAGCGAGAGCTCGCCGCCGGTGGCTGAGCGCAGGATGCGCGACTCAATGCCCGACGAAATCCACAGCGTGATGATCAGCACCGCACCCGCCGTGAGCAGGCCCTCGATCACGTTGCGCACCGACAGCGTCGATGCACCCACCTTCCAGGTAATCTGGTCGAGCTCGTTGAGCACCACCGGTGCCAAGCCACTGACCCACATCACCATGGCGAACCAGGCCAGCCACGAGATGGTTTGCTCCAGCGCGCGCACCCAGGGGCCATCGACAAACGCCACCTGCAGCACCTTGACACCCACGCGGATCGCCACCAGCGCCACCAGCACCGGCACCGCTACCTTGATCACCGCCAACTGCAGCACGTTGCCAAGCACTGCACGCGCCACCATGCCCAGACACAACAGCACCAGGGGAAAGAGCACGCCGTCGAGGTCGCGCCGCCCAAACCAGATCGAGCGCGCGTCTTGCAAGCGCAGGGCGCGGCGCAAGCCCGACACCAGCGCCCAGGCCAGCGCCACACACAGCAGCAGCACCAGCACCTCGACGATCACGCTGGGTTGGCGAAAGGCTGCCAGCCAGCCCTCAAAATCGTCGATCGGTTGCGGGGCGGCCTTGGCCAGTGCCATCAGAGGTCTGCCAGAACGCGAATGTGGGCCTCCACGCTGCGCCCCAGGGCACCCAGGTCGTAGCCGCCTTCGAGCACCGAGACGATGCGTCCGTGGCAATGGCGCCGCGCCACGCTGCGCATGCGCTCGGTGATCCAGGCGTAGTCCTGCTCCACCAGCCCCATCTGCCCCATGTCGTCTTCGCGGTGGGCGTCAAAACCGGCGCTGATAAAAATCAGCTCGGGCTCAAACGCTTCAAGCCGTGGCATCCAGTGGGTTTCGACCAGTTCGCGCACCTGCTGCCCCTTGGTATAGGCCGGCACTGGCACGTTGACCAGGTTGCTGGCGTTGGAGCGCGAACCACCCTCGGGGTAGAACGGGTGCTGGTAGAAGCTCACCATCAGCACGCCGTCATTGCCCGCAACGATGTCTTCGGTGCCGTTGCCGTGGTGCACGTCAAAGTCCACAATCGCCACGCGCTTGAGGCCGTGGCGCTCCAGCGCATACAGCGCCCCGATGGCGACGTTGTTGAAGAAGCAAAAGCCCATCGCCTTATCGCGACAGGCGTGGTGGCCCGGCGGGCGGATCGAGCAAAAGGCGTTTTCCAGTTCGCCGGCCAGCACCGCGTCGGTAGCGGCAATCACCGCACCGGCCGAACGCAGCGCAGCGTCCCAGGTATGCACATTGATCGAGGT
>CAIPBW010000257.1 GCA_903863395.1 uncultured beta proteobacterium | reverse complement strand
CGTTGCCCGCCAGCACCACCGCCGACATGCCCCGGTGCTGCTGCGACAACTGGGTGAGCTTCATCAGGTCCTGAATCGGTGCCAGACCCGCCACCTCGCGCTGGGCCGTGGCGATGCTCTGCAGATTGCCGCGTACAAAAATCACCGTGGGCACGGCCAGCATCAGCGCGCCCAGAATCGAGATCAGGAGAAACTTGTGGGCAAACCTCAGGTTCAATATAAAAGTCGCCATGGCACTCCCCCTTTTTGTCGAACAAAAAAACCGCGCATTGCGCTGCGTGCACGCCACGCAAGCGCGGCGCTTACTGCACCAGGGGCGAATCAGCGCCGTGCAACTCCACGCCTTCGACCCGCGCACTGCCCACAAGCAAACGCATGTACTGGTGCAAGCCTTTGGCCTGCGACTGCAGGCCCAGGTGCGCGGCGATGCGCTCACGCACCTGGGCATAGGTTTTTTGCTCACCCGGGCGGCGCGCAAGCACTTCAATGATGTGCAAGCCAAAACGCGTGTGCACCAGGCGCGCATGAACGCCCAGACCCCACAGCCCGCTGGACTGGTGAAACAACTCGGCGGCCAGCTCGGGGGCGCAGTCGTCGGGGCCCACCCAGCCCAGATCGCCACCATCGCGCGCGCTGGGGCAATTCGACAACTCACCCGCAAGCTGGGCAAAGTGCTCTGGCGCTGCGTCCTTGCCCAGCAGACCCAATAGCGCCTTCTCGGCATGGGCCGCCAAGGCGTTCACATTGACGCCCTCGGTCACAGCAAACAGGATGTGGCGCAAGTGCAGCGCCTGGCCGACCACATACTTCTCACGGTTGGCCTCAAAGTAGCGCGCGCATTCTTCTTCGGTTGGCTCGGGCGTGTGCACCGCCTGCTCGACCATCGTTTCAATCACGCTGCGCTGCGCGTCGGTAAGCTGCGGCATGGTCAAGCCGGTGTGGCGTGGCAGCAGACCCGCACGCACTGCCTGCTGACGCAGCAGCTCGGTGTAGGCCAGTTCGTGCAGCGTGGCCGCGTCGGGTTGTTCGCCGCTGGCGTGCAAGGCGATGCCGTTGATGCTGGCAACGGGTTCGGCCAGGGCTGCACCGGCAGCGCACTGGCACTGGCTGTTGCCGCAGCCGCCATCGGACGGAGTGTTGGAGTGCATGCTGTGGCCCTACTTATTGGTTTTTGCGGAATTCACGACACACGCGGTCCTCATCGCGAGGCCAAGTCTCCTCGTCATCGCGAGGCCGAAGGCCGTGGCGATCCATGCTGGAATACCAGCAGACATGGACTGCCGCGTCGCTTCGCTCCTCGCAGTGACGAAACTGCGGTTCATGGACCATTTGCCGTTTCGGGACCGAAACACGAAGCTCGCAATGGCGATCTGAATAGTCATGATTTATGGAGGCGTCAGGAATTCTGGCGCTGGCTCAAGGGCGTGCGCTCGCTCAGGCCCAAGCGGCGGCTGCGCACCAACTGGTATGGCCGCACCAGATAGCCCAGCGTGCCAAAGCCGCTCCAGACGTGCACCAGACGGGTAAACGGAAACACCAGAAACAGCGTCATGCCCAGGAACATATGGGCCTTGAACAGAAAGCCCGCACCCACCAGAAATTCAGCCGCACCGGCGCGGAAAGTGACGATGTGCTGCGCCCATTCGCCCAGCCGCATCATGAGCGAGCCGTCGAGGTGGTGCGCCGACTCGCCAATGGTGGCTAGCCCGAGCGCAAATTGCAGCCACAACAACACCAGCAGCAGGATGTCGCTGGGCTTGGAGTTGATGCGGATGCGCTCATCGCCCAAGCGCCGGTGCAGCAGGATCGTGACACCGGCAAAGCCCAGCAGTCCAAAGAGGCCACCCGACACCATCGCCCCGAGCTGCTTGTCGGGCGCGCTGACG
>CAIPBW010000256.1 GCA_903863395.1 uncultured beta proteobacterium | reverse complement strand
GTCACCACGCGGGTTGAGAAGAATCGCATATTGCCGGTGTTTCCGGCCACGGTGCAGGCGCTGGACAAAAAGAGCCAGCGCGTGCAGGGCTTCATGATGCCGCTGGAGCCGGGCGAGAAGCAGCGCCACTTTCTGCTCAGTTCGGTGCCGCTGACCTGTTCGTTCTGCACGCCGGGCGGCCCCGAGAGCATGGTCGAAGTCAAGAGCAAGATCCCCGTCAAATACACCATGGAGCCGGTGGTGGTGGAAGGCAAGTTTGCGGTGCTGGCCGACGACCCCTACGGGCTGTATTACCGCGTTGTCGATGCGGTAGCGGTGAAGTAGGGCCTGGCACGTGAGCGTGCAATCGGTGCTGTTTGTCTGCATGGGCAATATCTGCCGCAGCCCCACGGCGCATGGTGTGATGCGCCACAAAGTCAAGGCGCGTGCGCTTGGTGCCACCATCCGCGTGGATTCGGCTGGCACGCACAACTATCACCCCAACAGCCCGCCGGATGCACGCTCCCAGGAGCACGCCGCCAAGCGCGGCTACGACCTCTCCGACCTGCGCGCCCGGCAGATCGCCCTGGCCGACTTTGAGGAGTACGACCTGATCCTGGTGATGGACTGGGACAACCTTGCAGCACTGCAAGAGGTGTGTCCTGCCGCGCACCATGCCAAGCTCAAGCGGCTGACCGAGTTCTGCCTGTCGCACAGCAGCGCGGTCGTGCCCGACCCGTACTACGGCGGCCCCAACGGCTTTGAGCACGTGCTCGACCTGGTGGAAGACGCCTGCGAGGGGCTGCTGCAACGGCTGGCCCCGCAAATTAACTAGCAAATGCGGCTTCGACCTAGCAAGAATTGGCTATAGCACCGCATTGCGATGCGCGCTATCTTCTCCCGTCACAGCGCACCAACGGAAAGACCTCTTTCGGTTGCGGTGTGTCTAAACATAGAAAACGATGCGGACCTTGATCTTCGTGGCACTGGTGTTGCTCGGAGCGAGTTTCTACCGCAGCAGCGTTCACGCCACCCCTACAGCGCAGGAAATCCTTGCGGCCAGCGACGCCGTGCGCAACCCCGACTTTTCGTTTGGCCTGACCAATACCTTGATCGAATACCGCAACGGCCGGCAAACCGACACCAGCAGGCGGGCGAGGAAGACATGACCGATGACGAACGCAAGATGCGCCATTGCTACAAACTGATGCTGGCGGCGCAAACGCCAGACGCCAGCTACCACCACATCGAAATCTGGATCGACGCCAGCAACTACCAACCCGTCAAGACGCGCCATTACGCTGAAAGCGGCAAACTGCTCAAGACCGCCTATTTCCGCCATTACCAGAATGTGCTCGGCCAGGAGCGACCCACCGAGACCGTGATCATCGACGCTTTGGATCCGAACTGGGTCAAGCGCGACGTGCCCGAAGCCTGGCTGCAGCGCGACTACCTGGCGCGTTTCAAGCCGGATTAGCGCCATGCGCGCAACGCTACTGCTTTTGTTGCTTGTGGGGGGCTGCTACGTTCAGGCTCAGTCCTGGCACACCTCACGGCTATCGGCTGCCACAGTTGCAGCTTGTTACACCTGAATTGCACCAGTCTTCTTATGATGTTGCCAAGGACCGGCGCGCAAGCGCGGGCGGGCGGCCGTGTTGAGGCGATGGCTTCAGGCGGGTCGGTGGTGATCGATGGAAGGGCAGGCGTGTGGGCAAATTTTCCGAGGGGTGGGGCAGGATCGGGCTGCAACTCAAGTTGCAAATCCTCATCCAGGGATTTCTGATTGTCATTCTGCTGGCGGCGCAGCACTGGATATCGAGCCGCTTCGAGCACCAGATTGTCAAGTCGGCCGAAGACCGCACCGCTGCCGTGGCGGATGGCGCGATCAATGGCCTCAACACGCTCATGGTGACCAAGCTCGGGGGCGATGACGTTATCAGCGACGCGACAGCGCGCGCGTTGTTCATCCAGAAAATGGGCGCGTCTGACGACGTCAAGGAGCTGCGCATCGTGCGCGGCAAAGGCACCAACGACGAGTTCGGCCCGGGCCTGCCGCAAGAGCAGCCGGTGGACGCGCTAGACCGTGACGTGCTCGCCAGTGGCAAGACCCAGTTCAAAATCAGCTACGGCGCAGACGGCGGCGGTACGCTGCGGGCGGTGGTGCCCTTTATTGCGAGCAAGAACTTTCGCACTACCAATTGCCTGAAGTGCCACGGTGTGGACGAGGGCGCGGTGCTGGGAGTGGCGAGCATCACGCTGGACATCAAGGACGATCTGCAGACGCTCAAAACCGTCAACACCTGGATCTGGGTCGGTCAGGGCCTGTTGCAGGTGGTGATGTTTCTGGTGGTCGGCACGATTGTGCGGCGCCTGTTGCAGCAACTCGGCGGCGAGCCGCAGCAGGCGGTGGACCTGGCACAGCGTGTCACCAGCGGCGACCTGAGCCAGGGTGTGCAGCTCAAGTCCGGCGACGCCACCAGCCTGTTGGCGCAACTCGACATCATGCAGGGCAGCCTCACGCGCGTGGTGACCCATGTGCGCGAGGGCGCTGAACGCGTGGAAAACTCCAGCTCCGAAATCGCCCAGGGCAACAACGACCTCTCAGCCCGCACCGAAGGCCAGGCCAGCGCGCTGGAAGAAACGGCTGCGTCGATGGACCAACTCAGCGCCATGGTCAAGCAAAACGCCGAGAGCGCACGCCAAGCCAACCAGTTGGCACTGAGCGCTTCCAGCGTCGCCCTGCAAGGCGGCGATGTGGTCAATCAGGTGGTTGACACCATGAAGGGCATCAACACCTCGTCGCGCAAAATTGCCGACATCATCAGCGTGATCGACGGCATTGCGTTCCAGACCAATATCCTGGCCTTGAATGCTGCGGTTGAGGCTGCGCGCGCGGGCGAGCAGGGCCGGGGCTTTGCCGTGGTGGCCACTGAAGTGCGCAGTCTGGCCGGCCGCTCGGCCGACGCCGCCAAGGAAATCAAGAACCTGATCAACGCCAGTGTCGAGCGCGTGGAGCAGGGCACCGCTTTGGTGGATCAGGCTGGTGCCACCATGACCGAGGTGGTGCAAGCCATCAAGCGCGTGACCGACCTGATGGGCGAAATCAGCGCCGCCAGCACCGAGCAAAGCCTGGGCGTCTCACAGGTGGGCGAAGCCATCAGCCAGATGGACCAGATGACGCAGCAGAACGCCGCCCTGGTGGAGCAAATGGCCGCCGCCGCCAGCAGCCTCAAATCCCAAGCGCACGATCTGGTCGAAGCGGTGGCGGTGTTCAAACTGCACACAAGCGCGCGCGCTTAGGGGCGCCACTTCCCCGGGAATGGCGAGCTATCCCCCCGGGTCCTTGCGAGCGAAGCGCGGCAATCCATGCAGTCATGAAGCCATGGATCGCCACGGCCTTCGGCCTCGCGATGACCACCCCTGCGTCATTGCGAGGAGCGTAGCGACGCGGCAATCCATGTCCTTTGGCTGTCATTGCAAGCGTTGCGCGGCAAGTCGTGCAGATCAGGACCACGCGGCGCTTGGCATTACGGGAGCGACGCAAGCCACTCCAGGGTAGCGCCAACGGCCGCAGCGGGTGTGTTGCCGTGCCCTGCTTCCACCACCAGGTATTTGCTCTGCGCCCCCACCGGCCCACCCAACAGGGCCAGCACGATCAGCGCCCAAAACGTCAGAGCCGACTTGCGCATCGATATTTCTTCAGGGGATCAGATCTGGCAGGTATGTGGATCAGTAAAACGACTGGCCGAAGCGCTCCAGGCGCGGCATCCAGTTGTCCAGAATGGCGGCGGACACCAGCACGCGTTCGGCGCGTCCTTTCATGAGGGCGCGTGGCACCAGCCCGATGTAGCGCGAATCGCGGCTGTTGTCTCGGTTGTCGCCAAGCATCAGGTATTGGTCGGCGGGAATCGTCACCGGACCGAAGTTTGCGGCGGTGTTCAGGGCGGGCAGCCATTGGATGGTGCGCTGCTGGTCGCCCCACCGTTCGCGCACCTGCTGCACTGGCAGCGTCATTCCGTGGTCCAGCGCCTCGGTGCTGGCGTCAAGCAGTTGGTAGTCGGCCTGCGCGCCGTTGATCAGCAGGCGCTTGCCGCGCATTTCGACCACATCACCGGGCACGGCCACCAGACGCTTGATCAGGAGCACACCGTCCTGCGGCGAGTTGAAGACCACGATGTCACCGCGCTGGGGCTCACCCAGACGCGCCAGCGCGGTATGCGTGAGGGGAACTTTCAGGTCGTAGGCCAACCGGTTGACCAGCACCACGTCGCCTTCGAGGATGGTGGGGTGCATCGACCCCGACGGCACCGGGTTCCAATCCGCAATCGCGCCGCGGAACACGCCTAACAGCAAAATGAACGCAATGAAACCTTTGTTGTCACGCAGCCAGTTTTTCATAGTCAACTCCCAAGCATTCTGGCTCGGCAATATACCGCTTTTTGCACCGTACCACCATCCCCAAGATTTGCTGGTTCAGGTGGGCGTACCACCCTGTCGATCACGGTGCCAGCCGCTCGCGCAGCCACGCGCCGTCGGCCTGGGGGGTGTAGCGCAGGCGGTCGTGCAGGCGGCTCTTGCGGCCTTGCCAGAACTGCCACTGGTCGGGCACTAGGCGGTAGCCGCCCCAGTGCGGCGGGCGCGGTGGTTGCAGCAGGAATTGGGCGGCGTAGCGCGCCACGTTGCCCACCAGCACGGCGCGCCCGGAGATCACTTCGCTTTGCGGCGACGCCCAGGCCCCAATGCGCGAGTCCAGCGGGCGCGAGTCAAAGTAGGCGTCGCTTTCTTCGGCGCTGACCTTTTCGACCACGCCCTCGATGCGCACCACGCGCTCGAGTTCAACCCAGTGGAATTGCAGCGCGGCGTAGGGGTTGCCAGCCAGTTCCACGCCTTTGCGGCTGGCGTAGTTGGTGTACCAGGTGATGCCGCGTGCGTCGTAGCCCTTGATCAGCACCACCCGGGTCGAGGGGCGCAGTGTGCTCGACACCGTTGCCAG
>CAIPBW010000255.1 GCA_903863395.1 uncultured beta proteobacterium | reverse complement strand
TGGTGGCCGAAGGCAAGGAAGTGCGCGAGTTTGACGGCGAGAACTACGTCATGGAGCGCGCCCTCATGCCCGAGGTGTCATTGGTCAAGGCGCACCGCGCTGACAAGTCGGGCAACCTGCAGTTCCGCTTGACGGCGCGCAACTTCAATCCGGCGGTGGCGATGGCCGGCAAGATCACCGTGGTGGAAGTGGAAGAGATTGTGGAGACCGGCGAGCTTGAGCCCGATCAGGTGCACTTGCCCGGCATTTACGTGCATCGGCTGGTGCTTAACGCACACCCCGAAAAGCGCATTGAAAAGCGCACCCTGCGCGAAAAAGCCGCTGCCTGAAGCAGCCCCACCGAAATTCCTTAGGAGCATTTATGAGCTGGAGTCAAGACCAAATGGCCGCGCGTGCGGCGCAGGAACTCGAAGACGGTTTTTACGTCAATCTGGGCATTGGCATTCCCACACTGGTGGCGAATTTTGTGCCGGCCGACAAGGAAGTCTGGCTGCAAAGCGAAAACGGCATGCTCGGCATTGGCCCTTTCCCGACCGAAGACGAAGTGGACGCCGACCTGATCAACGCCGGCAAGCAGACCGTTACCACCCTCAAGGGTTCGAGCATCTTTGGTAGCCACGAGAGCTTTGCCATGATCCGTGGCGGCAAGATCAACCTCTCGATCCTGGGCGCAATGCAGGTGAGCGAGCACGGCGACCTGGCCAACTGGATGATCCCGGGCAAGATGGTCAAGGGCATGGGCGGCGCGATGGACCTGGTGGCAGGCGTCAAGCGCGTGATCGTGCTGATGGAGCACGTTGCCAAAAAGAAAGACGGCACCATCGATCTGAAGATTTTGCCCGCGTGCACTCTGCCGCTTACCGGCGTGGGTGTGGTGGACCGCATCATTACCGACCTGGGCGTGATGGACGTCACGCCGCAGGGCCTCAAGCTGGTTGAGTTGGCCCCCGATGTCACGCGCGAAATGGTGCAGGAACGCACCGGTGTGAAGCTGCTCTAGCCTGGCTTCTTGAGCGCTTCCAGGCGCGCTTTCAAAAAGCCGCCTGTGCCGTAGCGCGTCACCCGGCTGTAGAAGCGCTCGGAGATGCGGTGCACCATGGCCGCGTAACCGTCAAACAGCCGCGGCGCAATGCTGAAGCTGTCGTAATTCACCACCACCATCACCTTGGTTCCCAAGGGCTCCAGCAGCCCCAGCAGGGTGTGCTCGATGGCATCGATGTCGTGCGGATGGTCCACCACCAAGCCTTCAAAGTTGATGAACAGCAGTCGGTGGCTGGTGTCGAGTTCAAAGCGGCTCTCCAATGGAGTTTCCAGCAGGCGCCGGCGCAGGCCCATGGGCTTGTCCAGAAAGATGCTGGCGTCCATCAGCTTGAGTTGCGGGCTGATGTGCGGCACAAAGTCCATCTGCGCCAGGATGTCGCGCTCCAGGTTGATGCCCGGCGCAATCTCGATCAATTCCAGGCTGCCCTGGTCGCCTTCGGCTTTTAGTGCAAACACGCAGCGCTCGGTCACGTAGAGCACCTTCTTGCCGCGCTTGCAGGCCTCGCGCCCACTAAAGGTGCGGTGCTCCACGGCGCGCACAAATTTGCGTGTGCGCCCCTCCTGCACGATCTGCACGCGGCCATCCACCAGGCGCACATCCAGGTCGCCCGCAGTGAAGGTGCCGACAAACACCACCGCCTTGGCGTTCTGGCTGATGTTGATAAAGCCACCCGCCCCGGCCAGGCGCGGCCCGAAGCGGCTGACGTTGAGGTTGCCCTGCGCATCGGCCTGCGCCAGCCCCAACACGGCGGTGTCCAGACCGCCGCCGTCGTAAAAGTCAAACTGGTTGGGCTGGTCGATGATGGCCTGCGCATTGATCGCCGCGCCAAAGCTCATGCCGCTGGCCGGAATGCCGCCAATCACGCCCGGCTCGGCGGTGAGCGTGAGCAGGTCGATGATGCGTTCTTCGTTGGCAACACCGGCCACGGCCTCGGGCATGCCAATGCCGAGGTTGATCACGCTGTTGGGCTGCAACTCCAGCGCGGCGCGCCGTGCGATCACCTTGCGCTCGGTCAGCGGCAAGGGTGGCAGCGAGTCCAGCGGAATGCGGATTTCGCCCGAATAGGCCGGGTTGTAGGCCTCGGAGAAGGTTTGCATGTGGTGCGCCGGTTCGGTGGCCAGCACCACGGCATCGACCAGCACGCCGGGTACCTTCACCAGGCGCGGGTGCAGCGTTGAGCGCTCGGCAATGCGCTCCACCTGCGCGATCACAATGCCGCCCGAATTGCGCGCCGCAAGCGCAATGGCCAATGCTTCCAGTGTGAGGGCTTCGCGCTCCATGGTCAGGTTGCCATCGGCGTCGGCGGTGGTGGCGCGGATGATGCCCACCGAGATCGGGAACGCCTTGTAAAACAGGTACTCGCGCCCGTCAATTTCCATCAGGCGCACCAAGTCCTCCGTGGTGCGCGCGTTGATCTTGCCGCCGCCCCACCGTGGGTCGACAAAGGTGTCAATCCCCACACTGGTGAGCGTGCCGGGCTTGCCCGCAGCAATGTCACGAAAAAGGTGCGAGATCACGCCCTGGGGCAGGTTGTAGGCCTCGATTTGCCCCTCCACCGCGAGCTTTTGCAGTGCCGGCACCAGCCCCCAGTGCCCGCCAATCACGCGCTTGACCATGCCCGCGTGCCCCAGGTGGTTGAGCCCGCGCGCGTCGCCATCGCCCTGGCCGGCGGCATAGACCAGCGTCAGGTTGTTGGGTGCACCGGTGCCGGTGGCGGCCAGGGTGTCGAGGTATTGGCGCTCGAGCGCAACGGCAATCGACTCGGCAAACCCGATGCCGACAAAGCCGCCGGTGGCCAGCGTGTCGCCATCGTGGATCAGGCGCACCGCCTCGGCGGCACTCACCACCTTGTTGCGGCGCGTGCCGGGTTGCGTGGATTCGTTGAAATGCGTGTGCATGGCAGCTCTCCGAAGGGTAGCTTCCATCATACGACGCCCCATCACCCGACAAAAAACGCTCCAAAGAAAACTCCCCGGGGCCTTCCCGCCCCGGGGAGAAAGCAGGTCAGTGTACGCACCTGCGAGGAGACATCCCTAGATCGCATGTGGTGAAGTCGCTCGAAAACCCCACACACATGGAACACTACGCAAAATCGGTGCCAGAAAAATGCACCAAGGCGGGGCTGGTGCAAGGGCCTCTCTCACGCTTATGCCGTGGGTTATAGTTGAAGCCTTGCGGTTTTTCTACTCTCTTGCTTATTTGAGGTTCCCATTTCCATGAAGCGCTCCCACGTCATTGCGAGCGAAGCGCGGCGAT
>CAIPBW010000254.1 GCA_903863395.1 uncultured beta proteobacterium | reverse complement strand
CGGCCCGATCTACACCGGCCAGCGCTGCTGCATGGGTCGCACGGTGCTGCTCGACATCGGCGCCGCACAGATCGTGGTGACCGAGCGCACGCACGAGCCCTGGGACCTGGGCGTGTTTGCCTGCGTGGGTGTCGATCCCCGGCAGCACCGCTTTGTGCTGCTCAAGTCGCGCATGTACTGCCGCCCGGTGTTTGTGCCGCTGGCGCAAGGCCTGGTCGAATGCGACAGCCCGGGTGTCACCAGTTCGGACTACAGCCTGTTCCCGTTTTCCAAAGTGGTGCGGCCCGTCTATCCACTCGACACATTCAATTGAGGCATAAGCCATGGATCGCCACGGCCTGACGCAAGGCTGTCATTGCGAGCGAAGCGCGGCAATCCATGCAGGCATGAAGCCATGGATCGCCACGGCCTGACGGCCTCGCGATGACGCGTGCTGTGACCTCGCCCTGATGCAAGGCTGTCATTGCGAGCGAAGCGCGGCAATCCATGCAGCCTGATTGCTGATCAGACTTGACGAATCGCAACGCCTGTTGCCGGCGTGGTGCTGCAATGCCACAACCACCAGCATCTTTCGTATGGAACCCGCCATTGATCCCCCTGCGCCCGCGCCGGAAGAATTCCGCGTGCTTGCGCTCTCGGGTGGCGGATACCTGGGCCTCTACACCGCAGCCCTGCTGGCCGAGCTGGAGGAGCGGGTGGGCGAACCCCTGGGGCGGCGCTTTGACCTGATCGCGGGCACGTCCGTGGGCGGCATTCTGGCCATCGGCCTGGGCTACGAATTGCCGATGCGCAAGATGCTGGCGATCTTTCTGGAGCACGGCAGCGAGGTGTTTTCGCCCCGCGCGTTGCCGCGCGGCCCGGTGTCGCGTCTGATGGACCTGACGCGCTCGGTGCTGGGCCCCAAGTACGACGGTGCGGCACTACGCGCAGCGTTGACGCAGTACCTGGGCGACGCGCGCCTGGAGCAGTCGCTGCACCATCTGGTGATTCCGTCGGTCAACGTCACGCGCTGTCAAACCAAGGTGTTCAAGACGCCGCACGCTGCGTCATCGCGCGGTGACGAGCGCGTGCGCGCGGTGGATGTGGCGATGGCCACCTGCGCGGCACCGGCCTACTTCCCGGCCGTGGCCATCGGGGGCGAACTGTTTGCCGACGGCGGCTTGTTCTCGGTGGCGCCCGACCAGGTTGCGCTGCACGAGGCCGAACACTTCCTGGGGGTGGACGTGGGCACCATTCGCACGCTCTCGCTGGGCACGGGCACGCAGGGCTACCAGCCCGACGAGGGCGTGACCGAGGACGCCGGAGCGGTAGGCTGGCTCTCCGATGGCCGCTTGTTGCTAACCCTGATTTCGGTGCAGCAGCAGCATGTGCAGGCCATGATGGAAGACCGGCTTGGCAGCCGCTACCTGCGCCTGGACGCGACGTGGCCGGCGCGCTGTGGGCTGGGCATCGACGTTGCCACCCCAACGAGCGCAAAAATCCTGACCGATATGGCCAGCGAGACGATGCGGGGCGTCAATTGGAAACGTTTGAACCGCTTTCTGGACGCGCGACAAGGGGCATAGCGCACCGGTTCGTATGTACCAGACTATTGAAGCTTCCATGAATCATGACAATTCAGCTCGTTCATTGCGAGCCTGCTGTTTCGGGTGGTCGATACTGCACATGGACCAGGAACCAGGTTTCCGTCACTGCGAGGAGCGAAGCGACGCGGCAGTCCATGCAGGCACGAAGTCATGGATCGCCACGGCCTTCGGCCTCGCGATGACGAGGGAGTGCGGCCTCGCGATAACCAATCGCCGTCATTGCGAGGAGCGCAGCGACGCGGCAATCCATGCAGGCAAGAAGTCATGGATCGCCACGGCCTTCGGCCTCGCGATGACGAGGTGGGGGTGTGGCCTCGCGATGGCGAGAAGTGGCGCCTTCGCGACGAAGAGAGGTGGGGCCTTCGCGATGACGAGGGGGGTGTCGTGAATTCCACAAGATCAATAAGAGCACCGCATGCGGATGGCGCGCTGCTTTGCTACCATCGTCACATGACCTGCTTTGACGCTTTGTGCACCCGCCCATGAACACGGACCTTCCCGGCAGCAATGGCGTGGCACTGGCGAGCGTGGATGCGATGCGTGAGCGCATCCGCAGCAAGAGCCGGCTCAAGGGCCGCGCGCTGGACGCCGCATCTG
>CAIPBW010000253.1 GCA_903863395.1 uncultured beta proteobacterium | reverse complement strand
CTGGCCCAACCCCGACTTTGAGCGCGTGCTGGCGCTGCCTGGCGCACACCTGCACCTGTACGGCAAGACCGAAGCCCGCGCGGGGCGCAAGATGGGCCACCTCACGCTCACAGGAGCCAGCGTTGAACAGGTGCGCGCCACCGCGCTGCAGGCGGCGGCAATTCTGGGCATTGCGCCCTTCTAAGGCGCGCGCTCTGGCCATGATCGTCCCCGCCGGTGTGCCCGAATCCATCGCAGCTTGTGCCGACGCCATCCGTGCCGGCGCGCTGGTGGGGCTGCCCACCGAAACCGTGTATGGCCTGGCAGCCGACGCCGACAACGCCACCGCCGTGGCCGCAATTTTTGCCGCCAAGGGGCGTCCGGCCGACCATCCGTTGATCGTGCACGTCTCGGCGCACGATGGTGGTATTTCGGGCGTGGCGCATTACTGTGCCGACGTGCCGCCTTTTGCCCAGCAACTCATCGCCGCTTTCTGGCCCGGGCCGCTGACGCTGATTCTGGCGCGCCGCGCTGCCGTGGCAGCGGCTGCAGCAGGTGGGCAGGACTCGATTGGCGTGCGTTGCCCATCGCACCCGGCGGCGCAGGCGTTGCTGGCAGCACTGCGCCACACCGCGCCTGGGCAACAGCCAGTGTGGGGGCTGGCCGCGCCCAGCGCCAACCGCTTCGGGCGCGTGAGCCCCACCACGGCTGAGCACGTGCAAAGCGAACTTGGCGCGCAATTGCTGGTGCTCGACGGCGGCGCGTGCGACGTGGGCATCGAGTCCACCATCATCGACTGCACCCGGGGCAGCCCGGTGCTGCTGCGCCCCGGTGCCATTACGCGCGAGCAGGTAGAGCAGGTTTGCGCGCGCAAGCTGCTGACCAACGAAGAATTGCAGGCCCAAAGTCTGCAAGCTCCGCGCGCATCGGGCACGCTGGAGTCGCACTACGCCCCGCAGGCACGCGTGCGGTTGATGGACGCCCAGGCGCTGCAAACCGCGCTGGAGTTGCTGCGCGACGCGGCCCGCCAGTCGGCCTCAAACGGCGGTGCAGTCGCGCCCAGCATTGCCGTCTATGCCCGCGTTGGCATCAAGCGCGTACCCGAGCAGGTGTTGCTCAAACGCATGCCCTTGGATGCTGCCAGCACCGCGCAGCAGTTGTTTGCCGCACTGCGCGCCTTTGACGACGCCGGCGTCAAGCTGATCTGGGTGGAAACACCGCCCGACACCCCCGACTGGGAAGCCGTGCGCGACCGCCTGCAGCGTGCTGCGGCTTAAAGCCCGACACCGCGCACATCAAGCCAAAAAAAAGCAGCCCGAAGGCTGCTTGTGGGGTGTGCCGATCCAGCTTAGAACTTGTAGCCGACGGACACGCCGACGAACGTCGGGTCCAGCGCTGCGTTGACGGTCTGGCCGGTCGAGAGTCTGGATTGCGTCGTCAGCTTTGCCTTGCTGTAGAACATGTCGACAAACCATTTCTCGTCGATCGCCACTGTGACGCCGATCTCTGGCGTCACAGTGAACTTGGATTCCACCGTGAGCTTGGTCGGGTTGGAGGGTGTGCCACCGGTCAAGCGCGTGAG
>CAIPBW010000252.1 GCA_903863395.1 uncultured beta proteobacterium | reverse complement strand
TCGCCGCTGGCCACCGAATGGCTGGTGCGCCTGGGCCTCACCGGCGGCGCGTTTGCCG
Source organism: uncultured beta proteobacterium (assembly GCA_903863395.1). Taxonomy (GTDB): domain Bacteria; phylum Pseudomonadota; class Gammaproteobacteria; order Burkholderiales; family Burkholderiaceae_C; genus Allorhodoferax. The sequence goes on along the minus strand of CAIPBW010000252.1, from coordinate 1,491 downwards.
GTGCGGTGCTCGGCGTGGTGCTCACGCTGGTGCTGGCCAAGGGCGTGCAGCACACGCTGCGCCTGTTGCTCGCGGGTGTGATCGTGGGCGTGGTGCTGGGTGCGGCCAAGGAGTTGATCATGCTCGCGCGGCCTGACTTTTTGCAGTCGATGCAGGCGTTCATGCTTGGCAGCACCGCCTACGTGGGCTGGTTCTCCTGCTGGGTGATGTTGCTGGCGTGGCTGGCGTGCATGGCGGCGGCCTGGACGCTTGCGCCCGCGCTGGACGGCCTCTCGCTGGGCGAACTCACTGCCGCCAGTTTGGGCCTGCCGCTGGAGCGCCTGCGCGCCGCGCTGGTGGTGGTGCTGGCCCTGGCCACGGGAACCGCTGTAGCCCAAACCGGACTGATTGCCTTTGTCGGCCTGGCGGCACCGCACTTGGTGCGCTCGGTGGTCAAAACCAGCCATGGCCGCCTGATCTGGCTCAGCAGCCTGATGGGCGGCGCGCTGCTGCTGGCCGCCGACATTCTGGCGCGCTGGGTGATCGCGCCGCAGGAGTTGCCAGTAGGCGTGTTGACGGCGGTGCTGGGCGGCAGTTACCTGCTGTGGCTGATGCACCGGCGCGCGGCTGGGAACAGAACGTTATGAACGCCGCTGCCTTTCGTGCCGACGCCATCCGTGCCCGCTTGGGTAATGTCGAGATCCTGCACGCCATCTCGCTCACCATTGCTGCCGGGCGCTGGACCAGCATCGTCGGCCCCAACGGCGCGGGCAAATCGACGCTGGTCAAGGTGCTCGCCGGGTTGCTGCCGCACACCGGCGAGGTGGCGCTCTTGGGCGTGCCCTTGCACAAGCTGTCGGGGCGCGAGCGCGCACGGCAGATGGCGTGGCTGGGGCAGAACGAGGCCAGCGCCGACGACCTCACCGTTTTTGACGTGGCCATGCTCGGGCGCTTGCCGCACCAGGCGTGGCTGGCCGCGCCCAGCGCCGCCGATCACCAGGCGGTGGAGCAGGCCTTGCGTGCCACCCAAGCCTGGGACTGGCGCGAGCGGGCGTTGGGGCAACTCTCGGGCGGCGAGCGCCAGCGCGTGCTGCTGGCGCGGGCCCTGGCCGTGCAGGCCCAGGTCCTGCTGATGGACGAGCCGCTGGCCAATCTGGACGCGCCGCACCAGGCCGACTGGCTGGCCATCGTGCGCGATCTGGTGGCCCAGGGCAAAACCGTGGTCAGCGTGCTGCACGAGGTGTCGATGGCGCTGCAAGCCGACGAAATGGTGGTGATGGAAAAAGGCCGCGTCACGCACCAGGGTGCCAGCTCGGATGCGCGCACCCACCAGGCGCTGGTGGCTGCGTTTGAGGGCCGCATCAGCATCCTGCCCTTGTCCAACCAGTGGGTTGCCTTGCCCAAGCTGTAGGGCTGACGCCGTTAGCGCGGCAGGGGATACAGGCGCATCAGCAGGGCGTAGAGCAGGGCACCGAACACCAGCGCCGCAGCCGCAATTTGCAGACTCACGTT
>CAIPBW010000251.1 GCA_903863395.1 uncultured beta proteobacterium | reverse complement strand
ACAAGGTCGGCAAGGAAGGCGTCATCACCGTTGAAGACGGCAAGTCGCTCGACAGCGAACTCGACGTCGTTGAAGGCATGCAGTTTGACCGCGGCTACCTGTCGCCCTACTTCATCAACAACCCGGAAAAGCAAGCCGCACTGCTGGACAACCCGTTTGTGCTGCTGTACGACAAGAAGATCAGCAACATCCGTGACCTGCTGCCCACGCTGGAGCAAGTCGCCAAGTCGGGCCGTCCGCTGCTGATCATCTCCGAAGACGTCGAGGGCGAAGCCCTGGCAACGCTGGTGGTCAACACCATCCGCGGCATCCTGAAGGTTGTTGCCGTCAAGGCGCCGGGCTTTGGTGACCGTCGCAAGGCCATGCTGGAAGACATCGCCATCCTGACCGGCGGCAAGGTCATTGCTGAAGAAGTCGGCCTGACGCTGGAAAAAGTGACACTGGCTGACCTCGGCTCTGCAAAGCGCGTTGAAGTGGGCAAAGAAAACACCATCATCATTGACGGTGCCGGTGCCGCTGCTGACATCGAAGCCCGCGTCAAGCAAGTTCGTGTGCAGATCGAAGAAGCGACCAGCGACTACGACCGTGAAAAGCTGCAAGAGCGCGTGGCCAAGCTGGCCGGCGGTGTTGCCGTGATCAAGGTTGGCGCTGCCACCGAAGTCGAAATGAAGGAAAAGAAGGCCCGCGTCGAAGACGCCCTGCACGCTACCCGCGCTGCGGTGGAAGAAGGCATTGTGGCTGGCGGTGGCGTGGCCCTGCTGCGCGCCAAACAGTCTGCCGGCACCATCAAGGGTGACAACGCTGATCAGGACCATGGCATTGCGCTGGTTCTCAAGGCCATCGAATCGCCGCTGCGCGAAATCGTTTTCAACGCCGGTGGCGAAGCCTCTGTCGTGGTCAACGCCGTGCTGGCTGGCAAGGGCAACTACGGCTTCAACGCCGCCAACGACACCTATGGCGACATGATCGAAATGGGTATCCTGGACCCAACCAAGGTGACCCGCACGGCTCTGCAAAACGCAGCGTCTGTGGCTTCCCTGATGCTGACGACCGAGTGCATGGTGGCTGAGGCTCCCAAGGCCGAAGGCGCTGGCGGCATGGGCGGCATGGGTGGTGGCGATATGGGTGGGATGGGCGGCATGGGCGGCATGGGCATGTAATTGGGCTCCTTGCCTGAGGCTCCAGGCCTTCGTTGCAAGGGCTTGCCGTGGCGCTGCCACTGTCTTCGCCCTTGCGCCTTGGCCTGAAACCTCATGCTGCGTCGAACTGCGCTGTAGATTCGATACAAAGAAAAACCCGCTGGCTTACGCTTCGCGGGTTTTTTGTTGCGCTTCTTTATCTCACCGCTTGAAGGCCACCACGGTCTGGCGTTGCTCGCCAAGGCCTTCCACGCCCATGGTGATGGTGTCGCCGGCTTTCAGAAACTGCTGTGGCTTTCGGCCCATGCCAACGCCGGGTGGCGTGCCGGTGGTGATGACGTCGCCGGGCATCAGCGTGATGAACTGGCTCACATAACTCACGATTTTGGCAACCCCAAAAATCATGGTTCTACTGCTGCCACTTTGCATGCGCTGGCCATTGACCTCCAGCCAGAGCGCGAGCTTTTGCGGATT
>CAIPBW010000250.1 GCA_903863395.1 uncultured beta proteobacterium | reverse complement strand
TTGATGTCCACGCCCGGAAAGCGAAAGCGCTGCGCCGCAAAGCGCGCCACTTCGGTATCGGTCAAGCGCGTGCGGATCGGCAGCGACTCAAAGCTCTTGGACTCTTCCATCAGCTTCTTGAAGCGACGCCGGTCACGCGTGGTGATCTCCAGTACGGTGGAGAGGTCGTCAATGGTCTGCTCCACGCCGCCGGTCTTGGAGGGCGTGATCTCCAGCGTGTAGGCCGAGTAGTTGCTTGCCAGCACGATGCCATTGCGGTCCAGAATCAGGCCGCGGTTGGGAACGATGGGCACGATCGAGGTGCGGTTGCTCTCGGCCTGGGCGCGCAAGTCGTCGTGGCGCAGCACCTGCAGGTAAAACAGGCGCAGCAGCAGCAGCGTAAAGCACACCACCACCAGCACGCTCACCACAAACAGCCGGGTGCGAAAGCGCCCCAGGTCGGCCTCGATGTTACGCAGCGCAGTCATGCTCTACAGGGGGCGATTGGCGTCGGGGTCAGGCGCGCGGCGTTGCGGCAAGAGCAGCACCACGCTGGCCAGCGGCCACAGCAGCGCTTCCAGCAAGGGCGCAAGCAGCATCCACCAGCCCGGGAAATTTCCGCCCACCAATAGTTGCAGCAGCACTTCCACCGCATGGGCTGCGACAAACAGCGGCAGCACCTGCGCTGCCTGCGATGGCACCGTGAACCACAGCAGACGCCGGTGCATGGCGACAGCCAAAAAGCTCAGCACGGTATAGGCCAGGGCGTGCTGCCCGAGCAGGCCGCCGTGGTGCACATCCATCAAGAGGCCACACACGAAGGCAACGCCAATGCTCACGCGCAGAGGCTGGTGCACAGTCCAGAACACCAGCGCCACGGCAAGCAGGTCCGGCGTCCAGGCGGCACGCCCCCACAGGCCCATGTTCTGCACCATGTTGAGCAGCAGCGCGCCCACCAGCGAGCCCCAGACAAACAGGGGGTTGGCAGGCAACAGCAGTTGCTGACCCGGGCGCATGATCATTTGGCAGCCCTCCCCCGCAGAGATGCCGGTCCCGGCGGAGCCTGCGGGCGCTCTGGAATCTGCGCGCTCACGGGCTCCAGCACGATCACATGGCTTGCGCCCGAGACCATGGCCAGCGGCACGCAATAGATGCGGGCAAAGATGTCGTCCACGCGGCGCTCGACCTTTTCGACGCGCGCCACCGCCAGCCCGGGCGGATAGACACCATCGACCCCGCTGGTAGTGAGCAGATCGCCCGCAATGACGTCGGCGTTGGCCGCCATGAAGCGCAGCTCAAGCGCATCGGCGTGCGCCGACACATCGCCAAAGGCAACGCCGCGCGCACCGGTGCGCGTGTTCAAAACCGGAATGGCCTGGTCGCGGTCGGTTACCAGCGTGACCTCGCTCACCAGCGGGTAGACCCGGGTCACCTGCCCGAGCACACCAAACTCATCGAGCACCGGCGAGCCCACGCGCACGTCGTGGGCGAGGCCCTTGTCGATCACCACCTTGCGGGTATAGGGGTCGGCAGCGTCGTAGATCACCTGGGCTGCGCTGGCTGCGGCTTGCAGGCGTTCGCGCAAGCCCAGCAACTTGCGCAGGCGCGCGTTCTCCTGGTCAAGTTGCTCGACCTGGTTGGCGCGCTGCGACAGCATGGTTTGTTTGATTTGGGCCTGGGCCTGCGCGCTCTGGGCCGCTGTCATGGTCGAAAAATAATGGGTCACGTCCTGCGCCAGCAGCACCGGACGCAGTGCCAGCCATTGCACCGGGTAGAGCACGGCCGCCAGCCCCAAGCGCAAGGGCTGCATCACCTTGAAACGGGCGTCGGCCACCATCAGCAGCAGCGCCAATGCGCTGCACACGGCCAGCTTGGTCAGGGCCGATGGGCCTTGGCGGAAAAAGGGCGGTGGTGCCCTGTCCAGCGTACCGAGAGGCATCGCTGTCCCTGGCCGCTTATTCGCTGGTGAAAATGGAGCCCAGGCGTTCCATCTGCTCGAGCGCCATGCCGCAACCACGCACCACGCAACTCAGCGGGTCTTCCGCCACCAGCACTGGCAAGCCGGTTTCTTCGGCTAGCAGGCGATCCAGATCACGCAGCAGCGCGCCGCCGCCGGTGAGCATCATGCCGCGGTCGGCAATGTCGGCACCGAGTTCGGGCGGGGTTTGCTCCAGTGCGTTCTTGACTGCCGAGACGATGTTGTTGAGCGGATCGGTCAGGGCTTCCAGAATTTCGTTGGAAGAGATGGTGAAGCTGCGCGGCACGCCTTCGGAGAGGTTGCGCCCACGCACTTCCATTTCCTTGACCTCAGAGCCGGGGAAGGCAGAACCGATTTGCTTCTTGATGGACTCGGCCGTGGGCTCACCGATGAGCATGCCGTAGTTGCGCCGGATGTAGTTGATGATGGCTTCGTCAAACTTGTCGCCGCCCACGCGCACGCTGCCCTTGTAGACCATGCCGCCGAGCGAAATCACACCCACCTCCGTGGTGCCGCCGCCGATATCGACCACCATCGAGCCGCTGGCTTCGCTCACCGGCAGACCGGCACCAATGGCCGCTGCCATGGGTTCTTCGATCAGGTACACGTCGCTGGCACCGGCGCCCAGCGCCGACTCGCGGATTGCGCGCCGCTCCACCTGGGTGGAGCCGCAGGGCACGCAGATGATGATGCGCGGGCTGGGCCGGAAAATCCCGCGCGGGTGCACCATCTTGATGAACTGCTTGAGCATTTGCTCGGTGACGGTGAAGTCGGCAATCACGCCGTCCTTCATTGGGCGAATCGCTTCAATGTTGCCGGGCACCTTGCCCAGCATGGCCTTGGCTTCTTTGCCCACGGCCTGAATCGATTTCTTGCCCTGCGGGCCGCCTTCGTGGCGGATGGCCACCACCGAGGGCTCGTCGAGCACGATGCCCTGCCCACGTACAAAAATCAGGGTGTTGGCAGTACCCAGGTCAATAGCCAGATCGGTGGAAAAATACCGACGAAACGCGCTGAACATCTCAAATCCTCTCGGGCACGGTAGGTACTTCGACCCCCCGTCGCCACAGTGTTATCGCACTACTAAAATGGTAAGTTGGGCGTCAATGGGTGCGTTCCCGCCGTTGCGACGCCAAAGGCAGGATAATAACCGATCACCCGCTGCAAGCCCCTGTTTTAGGGCCTCTTCGGGCCTGAATTACCTTTCATTTCAAGTCTTTACGCACCATGTCCCTGACATCTACCGATATCGCGCGCATCGCCAACCTGGCGCGGCTGGAGCTGGAGCCGCAGCAAAGTGAGCGCATGCTCAGCCAAATCAACGACTTCTTCGCCATCGTCGAGAAAATGCGCGCGGTAGACACCAGCGGCATCGTGCCGCTGGCGCACCCGGCAGCGGCAACAGCCGAAATTGCCCTGCGCCTGCGCGCGGACGTCGCCAGCGAGCCCAACAACCGCGAAGCCAACCAGCGCAGCGCCCCGGCAGTGGAGCGCGGCCTGTTCCTGGTGCCCAAGGTGATTGAATAAACCCGAATTGACAACCATGACCCGTTCCAGCCCCAGCACCTCGGCCGAGCTTCACGAGCTTGGCGTTCATGCCCTGCAACACGCCCTGCGCACCAAGCAGGTTTCGGCAGTAGAAGTCGCCACCCACCTGCTGGCGCGTGGCCGCGCCCACGCCAGCCTGGGCACCTATGTGGATATGCGCGAGGACGTCACCCTGGCGCAGGCGCGCGCATCCGACGAGCGCATTGCCCGCGGCCAGGCCGGACTGCTTGAAGGCATACCGGTAGCGCACAAGGATATTTTTGTGACCCGCGACTTTGCCTCCACAGCAGGCTCGCGCATGCTCAAGGGCTACCGCTCGCCGTTTGACGCCACGGTGGTGGCGCGCCTCGCGCAGGCGGGCATGGTCACGCTGGGCAAGCTCAATTGCGACGAGTTCGCCATGGGCTCGAGCAACGAGAACACCGCCATCTGCGCGCTCGGGCACGATGCGGTGGTACCGGTACGCAATCCGTGGAATACCGCGCGCATTCCCGGCGGTTCGTCGGGCGGCAGCGCCGCAGCAGTGGCGGCATTGCTCACCCCGGCGGCCACCGGCACCGATACCGGCGGCTCGATCCGCCAACCGGCATCGTTTTGCGGCGTGACCGGCATCAAGCCGACCTATGGACGCGCCTCGCGCTATGGCATGGTGGCGTTTGCCTCTAGCCTCGACCAGGCTGGCCCGATGGCGCGCTCGGCGCAGGACTGCGCGCTGCTGCTCTCGGCCCTGTGCGGGCCCGACCTGGATCGGGATTCCACCTCGCTGGACATCCCCGCCGAAGATTTTTCGCGCAGCCTGGACGACTCGCTGCAGGGCTTGCGCATCGGCATTCCGGCCGAGTTTTTTGGCGAGGGCCTTGCCGCCGACGTGCGCACCGCCATCGATGCCGCGCTCCAGCAATACCAGCAGTTGGGCGCGACGCTGGTGCCCATCAGCCTGCCGCGCACCGAGCTGTCGATTCCGGTGTACTACATCATTGCCCCGGCCGAGGCGTCGAGCAACCTGAGCCGCTTTGATGGCGTCAAGTTTGGCTACCGCGCCGACAAGTACACCGACCTGTCCGACATGTACAAAAAGACGCGCGCCCAGGGCTTTGGCGAAGAGGTCAAGCGCCGCATCATGATTGGCACCTATGTGCTCTCGCACGGCTACTACGACGCCTACTACCTGCAAGCGCAAAAGATCCGACGCATGATTGCCGACGACTTCCAGCGCGCCTTCGAGCAGTGCGACTTGATCGCCGGCCCCGTGGCCCCCACCGTGGCCTGGAAGATCGGAGAAAAGTCAGACGACCCGGTGGCCAACTACCTGGCCGACATCTTCACCCTGCCCGCCTCACTGGCGGGCCTGCCCGGCATGAGCCTGCCGGTGGGGTTTTCCACCAGCGAGCAGGACCGGGGCATGCCCATTGGCATGCAGTTGATCGGCAACTATCTGCAAGAGGCGCGCTTGCTCAACGCCGCGCACCGCTTCCAACAAGCCACCGCGCACCACCTGGCCAAGCCCGCAGGATACTGACATGACAAGCGATACCAAGCAATCCCCCCTGGTGATGGGCTACGAAGTCGTGATCGGCTTTGAAACCCACGCCCAACTCTCAACCGCCTCGAAGATTTTTTCGCGTGCCTCCACCGCCTTTGGTGCCGAGCCCAATACGCAAGCCTGCGCCGTGGACCTGGCGCTGCCGGGCACGCTGCCGGTGATGAACCTGGGCGCGGTTGAACGCGCCATCGAGTTCGGCCTGGCCATTGGTGCCCACATTGCGCCGCTGAGCGTGTTTGCGCGCAAGAACTACTTCTACCCCGACCTGCCCAAGGGCTACCAGATCAGCCAGTTTGAAATCCCGGTGGTGCAGGGTGGCCAGATTGAATTCTTCATGCCCGAAGTCGATGGCGTGGCCCAGAAAAAATCGGTGCGCCTGGTGCGCGCCCACTTGGAAGAAGACGCGGGCAAGTCGCTGCACGAAGACTTTTTTGGCCAGACCGGCATCGACCTCAACCGCGCGGGCACGCCGCTGCTGGAGATCGTGACTGAGCCCGACATGCGCTCGAGCACCGAGGCCGTGGCCTACGCCAAGGAACTGCACAAGATCGTGACCTGGATCGGCATTTGCGACGGCAATATGCAGGAGGGAAGTTTCCGCTGCGACGCCAATGTGTCGGTGCGCAAGCTAGGGCAACCGCTGGGCACACGGCGCGAAATCAAGAACCTCAACAGCTTCAAGTTCATGCAGCAGGCCATCGACTTTGAGGTGCGCTGGCAAATCGGGCGCATCGAAGACGGCCACGCCATTGAGCAAGCCACCGTGCTGTTTGACCCCGACACCGGCGAAACCCGCGCCATGCGCACCAAGGAAGACGCGGCCGACTACCGCTACTTCCCTGATCCCGACCTGCCGCCGCTATGTATTTCGGAGCAAATGGTGCACGACATCCGCGCACAAATGGCCGAGTTGCCGCGCTCCATGGCAAGCCGTTTCGTCACCGACTTCGGCCTGCCCGAATACGACGCCACCACGCTCACGCAAAGCAAGGCGATGGCGCGCTACTTTGAAGAGGTGGCTACGGCCTGTGGCCAGGCCAAGTTGGCGAGCAACTGGGTGATGGGCGAAGTCTCGCGTCGCCTCAACGCGCAGGATATCGGCATTGAGGCCGCGCCGGTGCAGCCCAATCAGTTGGCACAATTGATTGCCCGCATCAGCGACGGCACCATCTCCAACAACGCAGCACGCCAGGTGTTTGACGCCCTGTGGAACCGCGAAGGCCACGACGTTGACGCGGTGATTGAAGCCAAGGGCCTGCGCCAGATGAACGACAGCAGCGCGCTGCAAGCCATCATCGACACGGTGGTGGCGGCCAACCCGAAGAACGTGGAGGAATTCCGCGCCGGCAAAGACAAAGCGTTTAACGCCCTGGTCGGGCAGATCATGAAGGCCAGCAAGGGCAAGGCCAATCCGCAACAGGTCAACGACCTGCTGCGCAGCACACTCTCAGCGTGACGGGGCCGGCGCCGTCAGCGTCCACAACTGGCGCAGACGCACCAGCTCGTCGTCAAAGCGCACGTTGACGCGGCGGATTTCGGCCTCCTGCTCGGATATGAAACGCCGCTGCACGGCCTGGCTCTGCACGTTTTCCTCCAATTGGCGGCGCACGTAGGCGGGCGCTTTCTCGGGGTCTTTCTTGTAGAACTCCATCTCCTGGTCGATGCTGCCGCGCTGCTTGGCCAGTTCTTCCAGGCGGTTTTTGGCAGCTTGCACCACCACGCCAATCTGGGCCAGGGCTTCGGCGCGCTCTTGGTCGTGCACCGCCTTGGTGGGGTAGCGCGTCAGCAGCGCGCGGTCGCGGCGCTTTTCGTCGGCAGCTCGGTTGCGCTCATCGGCTTCGCGCTTTTCGCGCTGCTCTTGCTCGGCGCGCTCCTGGGCAGTGAGCGTCGGGCCAATCTTGGCTTTGACCGTGCCGCTGGGGTTGAGAATTTTTTGCTCGCGATCAGTGCAGTCGGCAATCGGGCGGTCAGCAGTGAGCACACGGCCCTTGGCATCGACGCAGGTGTACACGCCGGTAATCACCGGTGCGCCAGGTGCCACCGGCGGCTTTTGCGCCCACACCGGCCCCACCAGGGCAGCCAGCAGCAACGTTTTGTGCAACGACTTCAATAGCATTCTTATCCTTCATCCACGCCATAACGCTCACGGTAGGCGAGCACCCGCTGGTGCTCTGCCTGCGCCGATGCGTCGCCGCGCGAGCCCAGATAGTGCATCAAATCGGCCAGCTTCGCAATTGCGCATACGTGCAGGCCGAGTTGGCGCTGCACGTATTGCACCGCGCTGTAGGGCACATCGGCGCCGTTTTCGGTCGCTTTTTCCTGGCGGTCCAGTGCAATCAGCACGGCGTGTGGCGTGGCACCCGCAGCCTCAATGATGGCAATGGATTCGCGCGCTGCGGTGCCGGCCGACATCACGTCGTCCACAATCAGCACCCGCCCGCGCAGCGGAGCGCCCACCAGCGTGCCGCCTTCGCCATGGTCCTTGGCCTCCTTGCGGTTGTAGGCAAAGGGCACATTGCGCCCGCGCCGCGCCAACTCCACCACCAACGCCGCGCCCAGCGGAATACCCTTGTAGGCCGGGCCAAACACCATGTCGAACGCGATGCCGCTGGCAAGCAAGCGTTGCGCATAGAATTCGGCCAGACGCCCGAGCCTGGCACCATCGTCAAACAGGCCCGCGTTAAAAAAGTAGGGGCTCATGCGGCCCGCCTTGGTCTTGAATTCGCCAAACCGCAGCACCCCGCATTCCACCGCAAACTGCACAAAGTCCTGTGCCAACGGGTCTTGATTCGACATGAAGCGTTCCTTGTTCAAATTAACCAGTCTCAACCTTAACGGTATTCGCTCGGCCACCAGCAAAGGCCTGCATGCCTGGCTGGAGCAGGCCAGCCCGGATTGTATTTGCGTGCAGGAAATCAAAGCCCAGGCCGACGACATGGCAGGCAAGTTCGAGCAGCTTGCGGGCCTGCACGGCCACTTTCACTTTGCCCAGAAGAAGGGCTACTCCGGCGTGGGCGTGTACACCCGCGAGCAGCCCAGCGACGTGCTGGTGGGCTTTGACGGCGGCGAGTTTGACGCCGAGGGGCGCTACGTGGAACTGCGTTTTGACACCCCGGCGCGCAAACGCTCGATCATCAGCGCCTACTTTCCCAGCGGGTCCTCGGGCGAAGATCGCCAGCAGGCCAAGTACCGCTTTCTGGCGCTGATGCTGCCGCACTTACGCATGCTGCAGGCCGAGCGCGACTTCATCCTGTGCAGCGACGTCAACATCGCCCACCAGCAGGCCGACCTGAAGAACTGGCGCAGCAACCAGAAGAACAGCGGCTTCCTGCCCGAAGAGCGCGCCTGGATGACCGAGCTAACGAGCACCGGCGGCCTGGTGGACGTATACCGCCACCTGGAGCCCACCACCACCGACGCTTGCTACACCTGGTGGAGCAACCGCGGCCAGGCCTACGCCAACAACGTAGGCTGGCGGCTGGACTACCACCTGGCAACGCCAGCCCTGGCCGCCACCGCCAAAGCGGTATCCATCTATAAAGCCGAGAAGTTTTCGGACCACGCGCCGGTGAGTGTGGAGTACGAAGGGGGTTGGTGATTGCCGGAACGGCGTAGTGGAGCTATGGGTGAAGATGCTCTGGTGGGCTGCTTAAGACACAGTTGCTGACATAGGACTTGAAGGGCTTTGGGGCGCGTCCAGGCTGTAACCGTTAGCAGCAGTTTGCGATCTGACTGCTACCGAGTGGACATTCACAAACTCGGATCGTCGACCTCGATGGGTGCCGTGGGGAGTGTGACCCTGCAAGCCAGCCCGCCCTCGGGCCGGTTGGCCAGGGCAATGGTGCCGCCGTAGCGGCCCACTATGCATTTGCTCAAGGGCAAGCCCAGACCGGTGCCGCCAACCCCGGTTGCGGTGCGGGTGCTCTCGTAGAAAGGCTCAAACACCGCTGAAATCTCGCTCTCGGGTATGCCACAGCCCTGGTCGATGATTTCAAACATCACAGCCTCTTTGTCGGCCGTTTCCCCGGCCGGTTTGAAGAGGGTCTTACGCACCCGCAGCAAGGTGGTGTCCCCCCGCGACGAATAACGGAAAGCGTTTCCTAGCAAATGCTCGAAGACCTGCTGTAGCCGGTCGTGTTCGCCCACCACATTGACCGCTGGGGCCTGAATATCTGTCACTAGGTTTTGCCCCAATCGGGATGCCCGGTACTCCATCAATGTGCCCAGCCCGTGGGAGAAGTGCAGCACATCAACCTGCTGGTTTCCTACGTTCACGGGGCCCGCGTGGTCCGCCCAGGACTGGTTGGCTAGCGTGAGCAAGGCCTCCACCAGTTTGTGCATTTTTGTACCAGCTGCCAGGATGCTGTCAAGGTACGACTCCATGTCTTGCGGCGACGCGTCCCCGAAGCTGCACTTGGCGAGCTCGGTATAACCCAATATGCCCTGCAGCGGCGTGCGCATCTCTTGGCTGACGTTGGCCATAAACCTCGTCTTTACTGCGTTCGCGCTGTCGCTTTCCGCGCGTGCTGTGGCCAGTTCGAGCGTGCGCTGCAGCACCAGCGTTTCCAGGTTGTCACGGTGAAGGGACAGCTCGGCATTGGCGCGGTTGAGCGCCGCGTGCGACTGGGCCAGTGCGTCGCTGGCGCGCTGGTTGATGGCGATCTGTTCTTCCAACTGGTTGGCCCGGACGCGCTCAGCGTAAGAGAAGGTATTGATCAGCAGCTTGCCGATCAACAGGAACTCAATTAGGTAAACCGGCCCATACACCGCCGCTAAGCCGATATCCAGATTGGCGACCAGCGCGCTGCTGCCGATAAGCGCTTCAGGCACTGGTGCGTGCAGCGTGTGCCGCAACACTGCCACGCCGAGTTGCAGGCACAGCGCTGCATTCAGGCTGGAAAGGGGAACCCGGGCTTGCCTGGCCATCACAGCAACTTCCCACAATGCCCAAACCGCCAGTGACCAAAGCAGCAGCGAAATCAACAGGTACTGGGCGGAATACAGGCCATGCATCACCAGTACTTCAAAGGTGCAATTAACCAGAAATATCAACGCAGACAAAACACCCGCGGTTTGCAGCGCGTCAAGGCCGGGTGAAGGGCGACGGATGAAGCTTGTATTCATCGCTTT
>CAIPBW010000249.1 GCA_903863395.1 uncultured beta proteobacterium | reverse complement strand
GATGGTTCATTTCCTGGGCGCAATGCACCAGCAGTTCCATGCCCATGTTGTCGGTCAATGGTGCAAACTTCGCCGCAACGCCGCCTATCAGGGCACCCACAGGCCCGGGCATGCCGCGTGGCCTGATGTTGGAGCCCGCCAGCCAGAAGCGCGAGCGCATTTCTGCGCCCCCCGGCGCCGGGCGCACATGGTGTATGAGCCAGCCGGTTTCCATGGGCGTCCCGGCCATGCTGCCGCGTGCACAGATGGCAACCTCACCGTCGCGCGCCAGGCGGGCTTCGTCCAGACCAAGGCTGGCCGGACTCACAAAGCGGATTGCCAGGTTGAGGCGCTGGTTACCCACGTACTCGACTACGCGCGAGGTGCGCCCGACGTAGTGGGTCAGGTCTTCGCGCCCGTCCGCCCAGGCCACATGCATGTGGGCACGTGGATGCCACAGCTTGTAGCGCTGCGCCTCACTGCCGTGCCAGGCGAACCACCAGTCCCACATGGCAGGCGTCACACCGGGCATATGCGTGAGAACAAAAACCCGAAAGGCACCGTCCGGACTGATGGTGGTACCGGTTTCAACCGGCCAGTATCCTGCGGCGTGCAAGTCGGGCGCACTTTCCACCGGGGGAAGCAACTCAACCGCTTGCAGCCCCACTGCAATGGCCTCGCGCACATGACTTGGCAGCGGTGCCATGTCAGGTTTGAAAAATCTGGCATAGGGGCTGCTGGCCAATTCACTGGCGCTGTAGCCCAGGTGAATGGCGTTGGCGGTGTGTGCTGTCATGCCAGTCCTTCCCATTCAAACCGGTCAGGTCTTGAAGGTTTCGTAAAGCTGCGGCAGGATGGCGGCAAGGTGCCCCATTTCATGCGCGTCATGCACCATGAGTTGCTGAACCTGGATTGCCGTGATCGGCTGCAGCCGACTTGCGGTGCGACCAAGCCATGCGCCTATGGCTCCCGGCATTCCACGTGGGCGCACGTTGGAGCCACCAAGCCAGATGCGCGTACGCAATTCAGAGCCACCGGGCACAGGCCGAATATGGTGTACCAACCAGCCCGTCTCGATGGGTGCACCGGCAAGCCCTACCCTTGCACAAATCGCCACTTCTGCGTTGGATTTCAGGCGCTGCTCATCAAACCCCAGTGCCGACGGCGGCACAAAGCGAATGGCCACGTTCATGCGCACCGGGCCCACATACTCGACCACGTTGGAGACGCGACCAATGTAGTAGTCCAGATCGTCGCGGCCGTCCTGCCACCGGACATCGACATGCGCTTGCGGGTGCCAGAGCTTGTAGCGCTGTCCATTGCTGCCGTGCCAGACAAACCACCATTCCCACATGGCCGGAGTTACACCCGGCATGGGCGAGTGGACAAAGACACGCGCAGAACCGTCCGGGGCTAGCGTGTAACCGGTTTCCACCGGCCAGTAGCCCGGGTCCTGCAACGCAGCGGCGTGCTCCACTGGCGGCAGCAGTTCGTGGGCAAGCGGCCCCGTCGCCAGGGCCTCACGGACGTGCTCGGGCAAGGGCTCCATCACCGGATTGAAGAACCGGGCATAGGGGCTGGTCGCCACCTCACTGGCGTTCAAACCCAGATGCAGGACATTGTCTGCGTGTTCGGACATGGACGGACCAAGCTCCTTCGATCAATGCGGTGACAGGTGCATGGTACCTGTGATCATTGCCAGACGGCATTGCTCCAGGCGGGGTTAAAAGGTTTTCTGGTATCCCAAGCGCAACACCTGGGTCTTGCTGGTGATGGAGACACCGGTGCTTGGACCGGAGCCGTCCAAGGTCACCGAGGGATTCATCTCGATGCTGAAACTGAGATCCGAAGCCTTGTCGAGCTTCAGCGTCGCGCCCAGGGTGTAGGACTTGTCGTTGATGGCCGGGGTCATGAAGTTCTGCGCAGCGCGCGAGCTCTCAATCTGGCCCTTGTTGCTGCTCAAGCCACCGCGCAGCGTCCAGGTCGAGTCAAGGTCCCAAGACACTCCGAGCCTGAAGACCGGCTGGTCTTTCCACCCTGGGCCATTGGGGTCTTGCTGTGCCTTGATTCCAGCGTATTCGATCAGCAGGTAGTCGGCCGCAACGGTAAGCGCTGGTGTGGCTTTCCATGCAACGCCGATTCCGTATTCGGACGGGATGTCAATCTTGCCTTCGCTGTAGGCGAGCACATCGGTGGCGTAGCCGTCGAGCTTGCTCATATTGGTCTTGGTCTTGTAGGTGGCCCCAAGCGACACCTCGGGCGTTGCGTTCCACAGCATGCCCACGCGTGCACCAAAGCCGGTTGCGGTCTGTGTTCCATGGCCGGGTATTGGAACAAACACCCCCGGAGCAGGACTCACCACCACACCCTGTGTCTCGACTTGCTGCACCATGTAGATCAAGCCCAGTCCGATGGCCAGGTTGGGCTGGATTTTCCAGGTCACGCTATTCGAAATCTCAGCAACCTTTTGGGAACCCTTGACGTTTTCGGCACCTGGCACCGGTACCGCAGGCTTGCCAAAGTCCACCCCCGCGCCGGAACCTGAAATGGTCAAGCCCATGGTCATGTTGGGACTCAGGACATAGTTGAAGCCACCTTCGGGCGCAACCACCGTGGTGTTGTCTTCCAGCGCATTGCCCAGCAAGTTCACCGAAGACTGGCCCTTGAACACCACCAAGTTGCCCACCATGGAGGTTGGCACAAAGGCCATGCCGGCCGGATTGTTCGCCGCCACCGACGCGTCCAGCGGGAGCGCAATCGACGCGCCGCCCATGCCGGCGTTTTTGATGCCATAGCCCCCCAACTGCGCACCGTTCATCGCGTGTGCGCTGGTCGCCATGAGCGCCAGAGTGCCAATGAGCGTGCCGACAAAACTTGTCGGCGTGAAGTTCGTATCTGCTGTTGACGGGTTCATGTCTTTGTCTCCGGGTTGGTGTAAAAAAATGGGGTAATGGGTACTCAAGCATTGACGGCGTTTGCCACGTGCAGGCCCAGGATTGCGCGGGTCTCATCGGGCGTGGCAACTGTCTTGTCGATTTCTGCTGCGGTGCGCTTGACGCGCTCAACGAATTCGACGTTCGATTGGGCGAGTTGGCCTTTGCGGTAGAAGATGTTGTCTTCCATCCCGACGCGCACATTGCCGCCCAGTGCGAGTGCCGCGTAGATGATGGGCAGATGCCCCTTGCCAATGCCCAGTGCCGACCAGGTGAAGTTGTTGCCCAGGTTGTCTTTGCAAACATTGAGCAAAAACAGCATGTTGGTGACTTCGGCCGTCATTCCGCCCGGTGCGCCCAGCACAAACTGGAAATGCGGGCGATGCGTGATGAGCCCCTTCTTCATGTAGTACAGGACGTTGTAGATCATGCCCGCATCGAAAATCTCGAACTCTGGCGTGACCTGGCACTCGGCCATGGAAACCGCAAGCTTTTCCAGAAAAGTCGGGCTGTTCTCAAAGATGGTGGTGTGCGCCCAATTCATGGTTCCGGCGTCAAACGAAGCCATCTCCGGGCGCAGTTCCTGAAAGGGCCGCATCCGCACTTCGTCCGAGAGGCCCAGTCCGCCGGATGTCGTGAGATTCAAAACGATATTGCTGCGCGCCCGTACCAACCGAACGGTTTCAGCAAACTTGTCAAAGTCCATCGATGCCTTGAACGCATCGTCACGCACATGGATGTGTGCAATCGACGCGCCCGCATCGGCGCAGCGCACAATTTCGTCGGCCTCTTCCTGCGGGGTCAGGGGGATGTAGGGCGTGTCCGACTTCTGCGGCCAGGCACCGGTACAGGCCACGGTCAGGATGACTTTATTGCTTGCGTCCATCGTCAATCTTTCAGCAGCTTTCTGCTGCGTTCATGGCCTTCAAGTGCCGCAGCACCCTGGCGCGCAACTGCGCCTGCTGCTCAGGCGTCCAGGTTCTAAACCCTTCACCGCTTTTCATTCCCAAACGGCCCTCACGGATGAGTTGCTTGAGATAGGGAGAAGGCCCGGGTGTGCTGTCGATGGCTGGCAACACGGTTTCGTGAATCGCCAAAGTAAGCTCGGTCCCTACCAAGTCGGCGTTTTCAAGCGGGCCTATCACCGGCAGTCGGCGGCCAAAGCTGGCCTTGACGACTGTGTCCAACGTCTGTGCATCACAAATGCCCTCTGCCACGATGGCGATGGCTTCACGCCACAGCGCGTGCTGCAGACGATTGCCAATGAAGCCGGGCACATCCTTCTCCACCATCGCCGGTGTCTTGCCGACCTTGGCCAGAAGATCAAACATCTTCTGCGCCAAAACGGAATCGGTTGCGGGTGTCTTGATCACTTCCACCAAAGGAACCAGGTAGGGCGGGTTCCACCAATGGGTTCCCATGGCACGCGCGCCGATCTTGACGTCGGCCATGATGTTGGTGATCGGAATTACCGAGGTGTTGCTTGCCAGGAGTGCGTGCGCTGGTGCCAGCAATTCGAGTTGGGCAAAGAGCTTCTGCTTGAACGCCAGATTCTCCGGGCCGGCCTCGAAGACGACATCGGAGCCAGTGACGCACTGGCCCAGGTCTTCGGTCGGGAACACGCGGGAAGCCGCATTGACATCTTGGCCAAGGTCGGCGAGGTTTTTCGCAATACGTTCCCGCAGCGAGGCCATGGCCTGGAAATCCGGGTCGTAAACGCGCACCGTGTGGCCCGCCAGCGCGAACACCTGCGCAATCCCGTGGCCCATCAGACCAGCACCAATGATCGAGATTTGCTCGTTCATGGCCTAGCCTGCGGTGTAACCGCCGTCGGCGTACACCGTGTGGCCGGTGTGGAAGTCCGAGGCTCTGGAAGCCAAAAAGAGCAGCGGCCCGGCCAGATCTTCAGGCTCGCCCAAGCGCCCAAGCGGCACGCGCGCCAGAAAGCCGGCCCGCACCGCGTTTGCCCGTTCATTGTCCTCAAACATCCACGCCGTCAGGGGTGAGCGAAAGACGGTGGGTGCAATCGCATTGACCGTGATGCCGTACTTGCCCCACTCGCAACCCAGCGCCTTGGTTAGTCCGTCGGTTGCCGCCTTGGAGGCGCAATACGCCGAGTAGCCTGCGGGGTGACCCAATTTGCCGCGTGCCGACGACACCAGCACCACCTTGCCGCCACGCCCCTGCGCAATCGCCTGCTTGCCAAAAGCGCGGCTGATGAGCCAGGCACCGGTCAGGTTGCCGTCCATCACCGCCTCAAAGCGCTCCAGCGACATCTCGGTAATGGGACAGGGATCGTTCAACCCCGAGCCAACCACCAAAATGTCTACGCCCCCAAACGAATCCACTGCCGCCTGCACGATGGCCTGACAATCGGCCTCGGTATTGGGGCGCTTGGCAACGCACGTGACTTCGGCACCCAGGGACTTGCAAGCCAGGGCTGCTTCTTCAAGCGCCGTGCCATTGCCTGCTGCCAGCACCAACCTCGCGCCAGCGCCCGCCAACACCTTGGCTGCCAACATGCCAAAGGCTCCTGAAGCGCCGGTAACAATCGCCACCTTGGCGCGTATGTCAAACAGGCTGGCCGGGTTTTTCAGCCACTCCATCGAAGAAGATGTTCCCATGGCAGTCGGCCTTAGTTCTTGGGTGGATAGGGCATGACCACCAGCATGCTGGCAACGGCATTGCTGTGGTTTTTAACTTCGCGTGTTTCACCCCCGGGGATGAAACAACTGTCCATCGGCTTGAGAACCACTTTGGTCTCGCCCACCGTGACCGTAAGTTCTCCGGCGACGACCACATAGACCTTCTCCAGAGGCGAGGCATCCGGCCCTGCGCCGCCACCTGGCAGGAAGTGCGACAGACCGGTCCAAAAGGCTTGGGG
>CAIPBW010000248.1 GCA_903863395.1 uncultured beta proteobacterium | reverse complement strand
TGCGCCTCTTGTTGCAGCACGCGCGCAATCACAAAGGTCTGGTCGGCGCGCTGGCGCAAGGGTGGCAGATGCAGCGTAGCACCACACAGGCGGTAGTACAGGTCTTCGCGAAACACCCCATCGGCAATCAGGCGGCGCAGGTCGCGGTGCGATGCCGCCACCACCGTGAGGTCCACCGCCAGCGGCTTTTCGGCACCCAGCGGCATCACCTCGCCTTCGGAGAGCACGCGCAGCAGCCGGGTTTGCAGCGGCATGGGCATGTCGCCAATTTCGTCCAGGAACAGCGTGCCACCGCTGGACTGCACGATCAGGCCGCGCGCGCCTTTGCTACGCGCGCCAGTGAAGCTGCCCGCCACGTAGCCGAACAGCTCGCTTTCGATCAGCGACTCGGGGATGGAAGCGCAGTTGACGGCCACAAACGCGCGTTTGTCGCGCTGGCTGGAGTCGTGCAGTGCGCGCGCCACCAGTTCCTTGCCGGTGCCGGTTTCGCCGTGCAGCAGGATGTTGAGCTTTTTGTTGACCAGCCGCTTGGCCTGGTCGATCAGGCGGCGCATATGCGGGTCTTCCCCGGCCAGCAGGTCCAGCGCCGGACACTCGGCCTGCACGCTCGGGGCCGCGCGCTCGGGCACAAGCCTGCTGCTGGTGTGGCGCGGTGGGCTGACCATGGCGTAAAACAACTCGTGCCAGTGGGTGCTGAGCACCGTGCGCTCGCTGGTGGTGCCCGCACGCGCCATGCGCCAGATGGCGTCCATGCCGACCTTGAAAACTTCCGGCAGGGTGCTGCCCACCAGCGTGCGCCGGGTGGGGTCCAGGGCGCTGGTGGCCAGCAGTTGGCGCGCTCCGCTGTTGGCCCCGACGATGACGCCATCGGCGTCAAACGCCAGCAGGCATTCACCGCTGACCTCCACCAGCGCCCAGTCCACGCCCAAGCGCAGAATCCAGCGGTCGCTGAAGTGGCGGATGAAGTTGGCGTCTTCCACCATCTTGGCGTACATCACCGTCATGTGGCGCGCCAGGTGCTGGCTTGGTTTTTCGCTCGGGGATGTGAGCGCCGAGATGTCGAGCACGCCGACAAACTCGCCGGTGGGGTCGAACAGGGGCGCCGTGGTGCAGGTCAGGCCGATATGGGTGGCGTCGAAATGGTCTTCCTGGTGGCAGGTCAGGGGCGCGCGCTCGACGATGCAGGTGCCCACGCCGCAAGTGCCCGCGCGCGATTCGTTCCAGTCGGCGCCCAGGCACAGCCCGGAGCGCTTGAGTTCGCGGTCCCACTGGTCGTTGCCGATGCAGTCCACGGTAATGCCCTGCGCATCGGTGAGCAGCAACACGTAGCCCAGCGGAGAAACGCGCTTGTACAACTGCTCCATGCCAGTGCGCGCCACCCGCATAAACGATTCAATCCGCTCCTGGTGCTCGCGCACCTGCCAGCCTTCGAGCACGCGTGCAGGCTGGGCGCGGGTGGGGTCCAGGCCGTGGTCGGAAACGCAGCGGCGCCACGAGCGCGTGATCGCGTCGTCCTCGACACCGCCTGCGGTGCCGAAGTGCTGCGACGTGCGCGCAAGCACGTCGTCGATGTGTTTGGTCATGCGTGCGGTCATGGCTTGTCTCGCTGAGGTCGCGCCCCTCTTGTTTTGGCTGTAGACAGAACCCAGAACAGGCTCCGGCGCAGCCAATGTAGCGCAATCCGCCGCGCTTGAAAAGGGTGGACTTACCCTTGGATTTGCCCGTGGCTGTGTGCTGGCAACTTGGGTCTGCGCGCCGGGGTCAAGTCTGAAATCTGGCGAATTTCTGGCTTATTGACGTTTCCGCAAATCATGAACCGCAGTTCCGTCACTGCGAGGAGCGAAGCGACGCGGCAGTCCATGTCCGAAGGTATTCCTGCATGGATCGCCGCGGCCTGACGGCCTGGCGATAACGGTGGGGGGGGTGGCCTCGCGATGATGACCGCGTGCGTCGTGAATTCCGCAAAGATCAATAATTCGCAACGCCTGGTGCCTGCCAAGCGCCGCCCAGTGCCTTGATGAGAAAGACCGAGCCGACAAGCCGCTGGCCTGCCAGTTGCGCGGCTTGCCGCTCCGAATTGATTTGGGCCTGCTGTGCCGAGACCACTTCCAGGTAACTGGCAATGCCGCCTTCGTAACGGTCGGTGGCGATCTGCAGCAAATGCGCTGCGCTTTGCACCGCGACCAGGGTCTGCGCGTGTGCGCGCTCCAGGGCGAGCAGGCCGCTGATGCCGTCTTCCACTTCCTGCATGGCCGTAAGCACTGTCCGCCGGTAGTTGGCCAGCGCAACGTCATAGCCGGCCTTGGCAAACTCCACGTTGGACTTGGTACGGCCACCGTCAAATAGCGTGTGCGTGACCGATACCCCGAGTGACCACAACAGGCTGGGGGCGTTGAACAGCGATTCCCACTGGTTGGAGTCAGTTCCGACCGTGGGACCGAGCGTGACGCTCGGGAAGAATGCAGCCTGCGCAACACCAATCTGCGCATTGGCTGCGGCCATGGCACGCTCAGCCATCGCCACATCGGGGCGCGACTCCAACACCTGCGAGGGAACACCCACCGGCACATTGGGAAACACAGTGGGCAGCGCGCGCGCTGGCAGGGAGAACCGGGGCGCGGGCGTGCCGGTAAGCGTTGCAATGGCATGCTCGAACACGGCGCGCTGGCGTTTGAGCAAGTCCACTTGCGCCAGCGTGGCATCCAACTGCGCCTGCTGCTGCGCGATCTCCAGGCCCGATGTGGCACCCAGATCATGGCGATAGGTGGCCAGCGTCAGAAAACGCCGCTGCAGCGCAATCGACTTGGAGAGCACGTCCAGATCGGCGTCCACCGCCTGGAGGTTGAAGTAATTGAAGGCCAAGTCCGCACCCAAAACGAGCTTGGTGTTTTCCAGATCGGCAGCCGACTGCTCGGCGGAAATTACGGCTCCGTCCACCAGGCTTTGCACCCGGCCCGCCAGGTCCACTTCGTAGCTGGCCGACAGCGCGGTGGAGAAATCGCTCTGGGTGGTTTCAAGGTTGGCAACGGCGTAATTGGTCAACGGGCGGTTGGCAGAAATTTTCTGCCGTGCCACCCTGCCCCCTAGCGTGACCTGTGGAAACAGACTGGCCGAACTCACGCCAACACCTGCGCGGGCCTGTGCCAGTCTGGCGCTGGCAGCCGCAAGCGTCTGGTTGCCCGACAAGGCCTGCTCCTCCAGGCGGTTGAGTTGCTCGTCGGCAAACACGCTCCACCAACGGCCCTTGGGCTGCAGGTCGTTAGGGCTGGCAGCACGCCACGGCAGTTCGGATTGCCAAGCGGTTGGCAAATCACTTTGCGGCTTGACGTAGGCTGGAGGCGTAGCGCATCCCATGGCCACAACGAGCCCGCACAGTGGCACAACAAGGCGCCAGGAACGGCACCAGGTCACGGGGCCGCCCTTTTGCTGCCATCACTGGCCTTAGCCTGTGCCGTGGGCGCAGCGGCGTCATCCTCGGCGGCAGAACGGGTTACTTCGTCGCCCTCCACCAGCGAGTCGGACGGGTTAAGCACCATCCGGTCCCCGTTGTCCAGGCCCGAGAGCACTTCCACGGTCTCGCCAAAGTTGCGCCCGAGTTTGACTGGCTTCATGTGAACCAGATTTTTTTCTCCCACCACGGCAACCATGGTGCCTTCGCCCCGGATGATGATGGCGTTGTTGGGAACGGCCAGTGAACGGCTGGCAGCCAGCGGCATCCCCACCTGCACAAAGGAGCCCGGCAGCAGCAGGCCCTCTTTGTTGGAAAGCGAAATTTCCACCTGCAGTGAACGGGTAGCCGGATCTATGGACGCGCCGGTGCGCGCAATCTGGCCCTTGAAGGTGCGCCCAGGCAGTTCGCTCTGGGTCACGCTGACGGCCTGCCCCAGCTTGATCAGTTGGGAGTACGACTGTGGCACGTTGACGTACAGCCGCAAGGGGTCGGCCTGCGTCACCACAAACAGCGCACGCGCCACGCCACCGGCTGCGCCTGGGTCCACCAGATCGCCCACATCCACGTTGCGCCGGGTTATCACGCCGTCGGTGGGTGCGAGCAACTTCTTGAAGCTCTGCAGTTGACCCAAGCGCTGCACATTGGCCTCAGCCGCTGCCAGATTGGCGCCAGCTTGCTCACTGGCATTGCGGCGCTCGTCGAGCTCCTGCTGCGAGACCACATCCTTCTTGCGCAACGCCTCCCAGCGCACGGCTGTGCTCTTGGCCAGTTCCAGGCTGGATTCGGCTTGCCTGCGCGCGGCCACGGCCTGCGCGAGTTGCTGATCGGTTTCGGGCGTTTCAATCTCTGCCAGCAGTTCACCCCGGCGCACAGCAGTACCAATGTCCTTGGTCCAGGATTTGATGTAGCCGCCCACACGGGCGTAAATGGGCGACTGCGCAAAGCCCTGCAAGGTGCCGGGCAGCGACAGCGTCTGCCCGCTCTCGCTCACGCGCGCCAGTGTGGTTTTGACATAGTTGCGCTGGCGCTCATTGGTGCTGGCCTGCAGGCTTTGCGCCGCCTGCGCCCGGCTGTACAGCGTGCGTCCAGCGCCCAGGGCCAGCAGCACCAGCACGACCAGCACAAGCACCTTGGTTCTGCGCACAATCTGCCCGCGCTTGAGAAGCTCTCCCCCATCCTCCACCTGCAAGGGGTGGACTGCCAGGGGGGCATGGCGTTGTTCGGACATGAATCAGGTCTCCTGGGGCATGGCTGCGTGTTTGTTCATCGACCTGCGCCGCTCCAGGCGGTGCAGCAGTCGCTGATGAATTTCCGCATAAACGGTGGGCACAAAATACAGTGTGGATACGGTGGCAAACAGCAGGCCGCCAATCACGGCCCGCCCCAACGGCGCATTCTGCTCAGCGCCCTCACCCAGGCCGAGCGCCATCGGGATCATGCCGATGATCATGGCCAGCGCCGTCATCAGCACGGGCCGAATACGGGTTGCGCCCGCTTCCAGCGCCGCCGAGAGCGGCAAGATGCCATCGTCGCGGCGCTGCCGCGCAAACGCCACCACCAGAATACTGTTGGCAGTGGCCACGCCCATGGTCATGATGGCCCCGGTGAGCCCAGGCACGCTCAAAGTGGTGCCGGTGAGAAACAGCAGCCAGGCAATGCCTGCAAGCGCGGCGGGCAAGGCGGTGATGATGATGGCGGCGTCAATCCACGACTGAAACGTCACAACGATGAGTAGATAAACCAGCACCACTGCCATCGCCAGCCCCAGGCCCAACCCCATGAACGATGCCTGCATGGTTTGCACCTGCCCCCGGATGGCCACCTGGTTACCACGCGCCAACTTCTTGGCAATGTCGTCAACCAGGCTCTGCACCTGAGTCGCAACGCTTGCCAGATCGGTGCCCTGAATGCCCACATACACATCCACCGCAGGCTGGATGTTGTAGCGCGACACAATCGGCAACTGCCGCCCCAGCCGTGCATCCACCAGATTGCCCAACAACTGGTTGTTGACGGTGGGGGCCAGGGCGCCATTGGCACCGCTGTTGACACCGGGTGCCGGGCCAATGGGGATGCCCAGCAACGCGTCGATGGAGTCCACCTGGTACTGCGGCGTTTGCACCACCACGTTGTAGACCACGCCATTCTTGGGGTTGAGCCAGAAAGCCGGCGCCGTCTGTGAACTGCCCGACAAGGCGATCAGGACGTTCTGCCCCACATTGGTTGCGCCCAGCCCGAACTGCTGCAAGCGGGTGCGGTCCATGCGCAAATCGACCACCGGGCCGTCGAGCCGCTGGTGCACGTGCACGTCCACCGCGCCGGGAATTTTGCGAATCGACTTGGTGAGTTCTGCAGCCAGCGCCGCGTTGCCCAGGATGTCGTTGCCGGTGAACTGCACGTCAATCGCTGCGGGCAGGCCGAAATTCAAAATCTGCGTTGAGATATCGGCTGCCTGAAAGAAAAACTCCACGTTGGGAAAGTGCCTGGGCAGTTCGCTACGCAAGCGGTCAACAAACACTTCGGTCGGTTGATGGCCCTTTTTGAGGGACATCAAAATTTCGGCGTCCATGGTGCCAATCGTCCCGGCGTTGCTGTACGACAGATTGATGCCGCTGTTGGGCAGGCCCACGTTGTCCAGTATGGTTTCCAACTGGTCGGGGCCAATCATGCTGCGAATGACCGACTCCACCGCGTCGGCAATGCGGGCGGTTTCTTCAATGCGGGTGCCGGTGGGCGCGCGCATGTGCAGCCGGATTTGCCCAGCGTCCACCGCCGGAAAGAAGTCCCGCCCCAACACCGGATACAACAGGCACGAGAGCACGCAAAAACTCAGGAACAGCGCGATAAAGTGCATGCGGTGCGACAAGGCCGCCGACAGCGACAGCGTATAAGCGCGCCGCACGTGCTCAAAGCGTGCGTCAAAGGCACGGTACATACGCTGCAGCGCGCTGGGCTTGCTGGCTGTACCCGTGCTGCCATGCACGTCTTTCATCAGCAGCATCACCAGCGTGGGAACCAGCGTGCGCGACAACAGGTAGGACGCAATCATGGCAAACACCACCGCCTGCGCCAGCGGCACAAACAGATAGCGCGCCACGCCCGAGAGAAAGAACATCGGCACAAACACAATGCAAATGCACAGGGTTGCCACCAGCGCCGCCGGGCCAATTTCGCCCGCGCCCACCTCAATGGCGTGGTTGAGCTCTTTGCCCAGGTGCAGATGGCGCTCGACGTTCTCGATGGTCACAATCGCCTGGTCCACCAGAATGCCGACCGACAGCGCCAGGCCGCCGAGCGTCATCAGGTTAAGCGTTTCCCCCAGCGCGTAGAGCATCAGAATGGACGCCAGAATGGACAGCGGAATGGTCAAGGCAATGATGAAGGTGCTGCGCCAGTTGCCCAGAAACACCAGCACCATCAGCGCGGTCAGCCCGGCGGCAATCAGGGCTTCGGTAATCACGCCTTCCACCGCAGCCTTGACGAACACCGACTGGTCAAACAGTGGCGTCACCTTGACGTCGGCAGGCAGGGCTTGCACCGCCTTGGGCAGCAGTGCCTTGACGTTGGCAACAATGTCCAGCGTGGAGGCACCCCCGTTCTTCAGGACCGAGATCAGCACGCCGCGCAGGCCGTCTTGCCGGACCACGTTGGTCTGCGGCTGAAACCCGTCGCGCACATAGGCCACTTCGCGCAGGTAGGTGGTGACGCTGTTGACGGTGCGCACCGGCAGGTCATTGAGTTCGCCCAGCACGCCGGGCGAGCCGTTCATGCGCACGGTGTATTCGGTGTCGCCCAGCTTGACCGTCCCCGAGGGAAGAATCAGGTTCTGGGTGTTGAGGGCATTGACCACATCGGCGGGCGACAGGCCCCGGGCCTGCAGCGCCTGGGTGTCCAGATCGACCGAGATCACGCGCACCTTGCCGCCATACGGAAACGGTGAGGCCACACCCGGCACCGTGATGAGTTGCGGGCGCAAGCCATTGACGGCGGCATCAAACAACGCGTTCTCAGGCAGCGTCGGGCTGGACAGCGCCAACTGCATCACCGGAATGCTGGAGGCTGAATACTTGATCACCAACGGTGGGGTAATGCCAGGTGGCAACTGCCGCACCTGGGTCTGGACGGAGGCCACGACCTGCGCAATCGCGGTCTGGATATTGACCCCAGGCTGGAAAAAAACCTTGATGATGCTCACGCTCGCCAGCGACGTGGACTCAATGTGTTCGATATCGCTCACCACCGTGGTCAGACCACGCTCGGTCTGACCCGCAATGCGTTGGCCCATCTCCTGGGCCGGCAGGCCGCTGTAGTTCCAGATGACGCTGATCACCGGGATGTTGATCTCGGGAAAAATGTCGGTCGCCATGTTCAGCAGAACAAACGGCGTGGCCAGCACGATCAGCATCGCGGCCACGATGAATGTATAAGGGCGCCGCAGCGCCAACGCAACCATGGACATGGGGGGATTTGTTCCTCGGACTTGTTATAGCCAAATCATACTTGCCTGGGGGCGGCGGCCGGGTTGGGCGCGGCGTCGTAGGCGGCTTTGCGGATGCGTCCACTGGTAAATGTCTTGATGGGCATGCTTGACGGCTCCTGATCGGGCTGATGCTTTGGCGTGACAATAGCACCAGATGGCAGGCACTGCCACACACGCAAAGACACTTCCGGATGCAACCGCCAGTTCGCAGTTTTCGCGCATCGTTCGCCGCCATGATGGGCATCTGTCTGGCGTTTATGCTGATCGCGCTCAACACCTCCGTGGTGGGCACGGCCATGCCGCGCATTGTGGCCGACCTGCGTGGCTACGACCTGTACCAATGGTCGGCGTCTGCCTTCCTGCTGGGCAACGCGGTCATGATTCCGATCACCGGGCGGCTGGGCGACCTGTATGGCCGCAAGCCCTTTGTGCTTGCCGCCGTGGTGCTGTTCACGCTGGCCTCGGCCGCCTGCGGGCTGTCGCAAACCATGCTGCAACTGGTGGTTTTCCGGGGGCTGCAGGGCCTGGCGGGGGGCATGCTGCTGGGCGTGGCGCCGGCCTGCGTGCCCGACCTGTTTCCCGATGCCGCGCAGCGCGTGCGCTGGCAGGTGCTGCTGTCTTCAAGCTACGGCATTGCGCTTGCGGTGGGGCCGTGGCTGGGCGGCTGGCTGACCGAGCACGTGAGTTGGCGCTATGTGTTCTACGTCAACCTGCCGGTGGCGGCGGCTGCGCTGCTGATGGTGTGGACGTTCTTCCCGCACATCGTGCACCACGAAGAAACCGACCGCAGCATCGACTGGCTGGGCGCACTGCTGCTTTTGGTGGCGCTCTCAAGCCTGTTGGGCGCTGCCGAATACAGCCAGGGCCACGGCTTTGGCAACGCACTGGCGCTGGGCCTGTGGCTGGGCACCGGCGCCCTCACCTACACGTTCTTTCGCCACCAGTACCACACGGCTGCGCCCATCATTGCGCCCAGCTTGCTGGCCGACGCGGGCGCGCGCAAGCTCATGCTGCTGGGCGTGCTGACCGGCTTGACGATGTTCATGCTGATTTTCTACACGCCGTTGCTGCTGCAGGGCAGCTTTGGCCAGTCCCCCAACCAGGCCGGGCTGGTGATGACGCCGCTGTTGGTGTTCATCACCATCGGCAGCATCATCAATGGCCGCTTGTTGCCGCGCCTGCGGCGCGCCGAGCGCCTGGTCGCCTGGGGCCAGTTCGTCATGCTGGTGAGTTGCCTGCTGCTCACGCAACTGCAATCCGACACGCCGCGCGCTGCGATGCTGTTGGTGTTTGCCCTTTGCGGCACCAGCCTGGGCTTTCAACTGCCCAACCTGACGCTGCAAATGATGGCCGTTGCCGGGCGTGCCCACATGGGCGTGGCCGGGGCGCTATCGCAGTCAAGCCGCATGATTGGCAGCATGTTTGGCGTGGGCATAGCCAGCGTGCTGGTCAATGCCTTTTACGCGCAACAAATCCGTTCGGCGGTTGGCACCTTTGGAATACAGGACGAGGCTTTGATCACGCTGCTGTCGTCGCCCCAGGTGTTGATTCGCCAGCAAGACCAGGAGCTGCTGCACCAACTCAGCCACACGCTGGGGCTGGACACCGAGGCGCTGATGCAGGCGGCGCGGCACGGCCTCGTTAACGGCACGCACGCGGCGTTTTTGCTCTGCGCGGTAATTGCCGGCCTGAGCATCTTGATCAGTGTGCGCCTGCCGCACTACACTGTGCGCAGCCCGCGCGAGGCTGCGCAAGTGCCCCACCCACCGGAGCCGCCGAAAAAATCGCCTGGCGGCTAATGACGGGGCAGGATGGGTAGGTGCAGGCCATACAGGTGCCGGCGCCTGACTCAGGCTGCGCGTGAACTGTCTTGCGTCTGATGCCGCCACATCCGTCGCATCAACACCTTTGGGCATTTCGTAGACACGAGGGCCGTCGCCGATGTTGAGCGTCACTGCGTTTTCGTTGGCGGTTGCGGGTTTGGCTGCATCAGACAGGGCTTGCCGGTCCGTGTTGGCGCGATTGATGTCGGCCATGCGCGCATCAAAGAGCTGCGTGTTCTGGTTATCGAGCTTGGCCTGGCGTTCATCTTCCAGGCTCTGCCTTGTGCCTTTGAGGTAGCCGTTACCCAGGCCGGCGAGCAGGGAGAGCATGCTGGAGCTCATGCTGCGCGCTCCAGGGGGGCCAAGAGGTCGCCGTCGATTGCGATGCGTAAAACTGTCACAGGTGCAGCCTTGTCACCCGGTGAGCGGGTTGCTGCTGCTACTGTCGACGGGATTTATTCGGAGTCAACGGTGACGGTCAGTCAAAGCTCAATGTGACGGAGTCAACCTACAACCACGTCCAACAGCAAGATTGCCTGTGGTAACAAAAAGGCT
>CAIPBW010000247.1 GCA_903863395.1 uncultured beta proteobacterium | reverse complement strand
TGAAGTCGTCGGCCGTCACGCCATCGCCATTGGACCACTTGGCGTTCTTGCGCAAATTGAAGACCCAGGTCGTGGCGTTGGTCTGCTTCCAGCTCTCTGCCACGCCGGGCACCACCTTGCCATCGCCATCGGTGGCGGTCAACCCTTCAAACAGCTCACGCGTCACGTTGTTGGCAGGCACGCCCTCGGCCAACATCGGGTCCAGCGTGTCGGGCTCGGAGCCGTTGTTGCGAATCAGGGTTTGGGTGGGGTGCAACTGCACGCCCGGAGCAACGGTGGCGGCCAGTGCGCTAGCGGCCAAGGCAGCAAAAAGGCAAACCCCGGTGGCGAGTTTCATGGGAGACAACATGGAAAGACCCCTTAGTCCAACGTGACGGAGGTCAAATTGTAGGCGTGCTTGTGGCACGCACGCTGCTCTGCCTGTATTGTGCCGCGCAGCGCGATCAGATCGCGGTCGTGCTCTTGAGGGTGCGCGGCGCCTTGGCCACCAGCGGCTCGCGCTGGCCGGTGATGGTGACGGCGGGCAGCTCAGCCATCTGTGGGCTTGTGCTGGCGTGCCCCTGAAAACCTTCAACCACCACGGCCACCAGCGACCAGGTCACGGTGGCACTCAGGGCCAGCGCGACGATTTTGGATACCGGGGAAATCAGCTTGAACATGGTGCACCTCCTTGATGTGTTGGAGTGCACTGTAGGCAAGCCCTTGGGCGAATGCACGCGCTTTGCGACGGATTGCGTAAAGGCGCGACAACTGACGGGTAGTGCGCGCCCAATGGCACTGCGCTCCTATTCATGAACCGATGGCTCGTCATCGCGCGGCCGCCACTCTCCGTCATCGCAAGGCCGTCTCTTCCTCGTCATCGCGAGGCCGTCAGGCCGTGGCGATCCATGACTTCTGGAATGCATGGATTGCCGCGTCGCTTCGCTCCTCGCAATGACAGCCTATCGTCATCCGAGGCCGCCCCGCTCTCGTAATCCGAGGTCGCCTCTTCCTCGTCATCGCGCGGCCGCCACTCTCCGTCATCGCGCGGCCGCCACTCTCCGTCATCGCGAGGCCGCCACTCTCCGTCATCGCGCGGCCGCCACTCTCCGTCATCGCGAGGCCGCAGGCCGTGGCGATCCATGACTTTGTGCCTGGAGTGAGCCTACGCCACAAACACGCGCGCTTTGCGCGGGGTGAGTACCAGGGTTTCGCCGTCTTGCAGGGCCATTTCGCGGTACTGCTGCGCGCCGATCTGCGCTTCCAGAATGTCGCCGCTGCCGGTGCTCGACGCATCCAGCGGTTGCAGCTCCAGGCGCGCAATCGGGCCCACCACCACGGCGCGCACCAGCTTGGCGGGAATGCCGCGCTGCTGCTGGTAGCCACCCACCGCTTGCGACTCGCCGGCCACATAGCGGCGCACGTCCAGGTCGTGCGGGCGCACGTAGGCAAAGGCCTTGGCGTCTTGCACCTGGCTGTGCTCGGGGCTGTCCAGGCGCACGCCATGGTGGTCTGCGCCGATGTGCATTTCGCCCTCGTGGGCGCGGCCATGGAACAGGTTCACGTCGCCCAAAAACCCATAGACAAAGGGGCTGGCCGGGTGGTCCCACACGTCCTGCGGCGAGCCGATTTGCTCGACCACGCCTGCGTTCATCAGCACCACGCGGTCGGCCACTTCAAGCGCTTCTTCCTGGTCGTGCGTGACAAAGATGCTGGTGACGTGCAGGTCG
The DNA here is from genome assembly GCA_903863395.1 of uncultured beta proteobacterium. Lineage (GTDB taxonomy): Bacteria > Pseudomonadota > Gammaproteobacteria > Burkholderiales > Burkholderiaceae_C > Allorhodoferax. The sequence continues at coordinate 453 of CAIPBW010000247.1, read as the reverse complement.
TCGTGCAGGCGGCGCAGCCAGCGTCGCAACTCCTTGCGCACCTTGGCGTCAAGCGCGCCAAACGGCTCGTCCAGCAGCAGCACCTTGGGCTCTACCGCCAGCGCGCGCGCCAGGGCAATGCGCTGGCGCTGCCCGCCCGAGAGCTGCGCCGGGTAGCGGTCGGCCAGCCAGTCCAACTGCACCAGATCGAGCAGGTCGTGCACCTTCTGCTTGATTACGGTTTCGCTCGGGCGGTTGGCGCGCGGCTTCATGCGCAGGCCAAAGGCCACGTTGTCAAACACGCTCATGTGCCGAAACAGCGCGTAGTGCTGGAACACAAAGCCCACGTTGCGCTCGCGCACATGCACGTCGGTGGTGTCGGCGCCGCTGAACAGGATGTTGCCCGCGTCCGCCGTCTCCAGCCCGGCGATGATGCGCAGCAGCGTGGTCTTGCCGCAGCCCGAGGGCCCGAGC
>CAIPBW010000246.1 GCA_903863395.1 uncultured beta proteobacterium | reverse complement strand
CCACGCCGCCTGCGCCGCCCTGCTGGGCTATGTGGAGCACACCCAGGGGCGCGCGCTCACGCACATCAGCAGCGTGCAGGTGCAACGCAACGACGAGTTGATGGATTTGCCCAGCACCACACGGCGCAACCTGGAGCTGGTGCAAACCCTGCGCGGCGAGGACGGCCCCACTCTGTTTTCGCTGCTCGACACCTGCATGACCGGCATGGGCAGCCGCTTGCTCAAGCACTGGCTGCTCAACCCCCGGCGCGACCGTGCCCAGGCCAGCGCGCGGCTGCAGGCCATCGGTGCGCTGCGGCCCGGCCTGTGGCAAACGCTGCGCGCGCAGCTCAAGGGCTGTGCTGATGTGGAGCGCATCACGGCACGCACAGCGCTGCGCCAGGTGCGCCCGCGTGAACTCATCGGGCTGCTCCAGACGCTACAAAAAACGCAGCAGCTCACGCAACAGCTAGCGGCGCAAGAGGGCTACCTGGCAAAGATTGCGCTAGACCTGCTGGCACCCCCGGCGTGCACCGAACTACTGCAGCGCGCCATTCACCCCGAGCCCGCAGCGCTGCTGCGCGATGGCGGCGTGATCGCCACCGGGTTCGACGCCGAGCTGGACGAACTGCGCGCCATCCAGACCAACTGCGATGCGTTTCTGGTCGATCTGGAAGTACGCGAAAAAGCGCGCACCGGCATTGCCAACCTGCGCGTGCAATTCAACCGGGTGCATGGCTTTTACATCGAAGTCACGCAGGGCCAGATCGACAAGGTGCCCGACGACTACCGCCGCCGCCAGACCCTCAAGAACGCCGAGCGTTTCATCACGCCCGAACTCAAGGCCTTTGAAGACAAGGCGCTCTCGGCACAGGAGCGCGCACTCGCGCGTGAGAAATGGCTGTTTGAGCAGGTGCTCGACCAGGCCCAGCCCTTTGTTGCAGCCCTCACCCGCCTGGCGCAGGCGCTGGCCGCGCTGGACGCGCTGTGCGCTCTGGCCGAGCGCTCGCTCACCCTGACCTGGTGCGCGCCCGAGTTTGTGCCCGAGCCTGCCATCGACATCACCCACGGACGCCACCCGGTGGTGCAGGCACGGTTGGCGGCGCTCTCCAGCGGCAACTTCATTGCCAACGACACGCGCTTGGGTGCCAAGGCGCGCATGCAGATCATCACCGGCCCCAACATGGGCGGCAAGTCCACCTACATGCGCCAGGTGGCGCTGATCGTGCTGCTGGCCAGCATGGGCAGCTACGTGCCCGCTAGCGCCTGCCGCCTGGGACCGATTGACGCCATCCACACCCGCATTGGCGCGGCCGACGATCTGGCCAACGCCCAATCCACCTTCATGCTGGAGATGACCGAAGCGGCGCAAATCCTGCACGCCGCCACCCCCTGCTCGCTGGTGCTGATGGACGAAATCGGGCGCGGCACGTCCACCTTTGACGGGCTGGCGCTGGCCTCGGCGATTGCCACGCAGTTGCACGACAAAACCCAGGCTTTCACGCTGTTTGCCACGCATTACTTTGAGCTCACCGAGTTCCCAGCCAGCCACCACCACGCGCTCAACGTGCACGTGAGTGCCGCTGAGTCCGGGCGCGACATCGTGTTTCTGCACGAGATCCAGGGCGGCCCGGCCTCCAAGAGCTACGGCGTGCAGGTGGCGCGCTTGGCAGGCATGCCCACTGCCGTGCTCAACCAGGCGCGCCATGTGCTTGACGCGCTGGAGACCAGCGCCACGCAGGCGCAAGCCCAAGTAGATTTGTTTGCCGCCCCACCCGATGCAGAAGTGGCAGCACCCAGCGCGCTCGACACCGCCCTGGCCGCACTCAACCCCGACACCATGAGCCCGCGCGATGCGCTCGACGCGCTCTACCAGCTCAAGGCGGCAGCAGCCAAAACCTGATAGCGATCAGCAGCAAACCATCGCCAGCAGGCTGGCTCCCACAAATCCAGCCAGGATCAATACCCCAGCGCCAAGCCGGTGTTGCGGCGCGGGTCGTTGGCGCCGTAAAAGCGGTTATTGCCCACCGGCTTGCCGTCCAGCGTTGGCGCGCCCACCAGAATCGCGATCAGGTGGTTGGCTGGTTGCTGGTTGCCCAGTTTGTGCCCCATGCCCTCCAAAATCTTGCGAGTATCCGGGCTCAGGCAAAAGGTGTCCACGTTGGTCACGTCCGGCAGCCACTGCTGGTGGAAGCGCGGCGCGTCCACTGCCTCTTGCACGTTCATGCCGTAGTCGATCACATTCATGATGGTGTGCGTCACGGCGGTGATGATGCGGCTGCCTCCGGGCGTGCCCACCACCATCACCGGCTTGGCATCACGCGTGATGATGGTCGGGCTCATGGAACTCAGTGGCCGCTTGCCCGGCGCAATCGCGTTGGCTTGCCCTTGCACCAGTCCGTAGCTGTTGGGCACGCCGAGCTTGACGGTGAAGTCGTCCATCTCGTTGTTGAGCAGCACGCCCGTTCCCGGAACCGTGACCTTGGCACCAAACCACTCGTTCAAGGTGTAGGTCACGCCAACCGCGTTGCCAAACTTGTCGACGATGGAGTAGTGCGTGGTGTTATTGCCTTCGTGCGGTGCCACACCGGGCTTGATGTCCCGGGACACACCGGCCCTGGCCGGGTCGATGGCGGCGCGCACCGACGCGGCGTAGCCCTTGTCGAGCAAACGTTCCAGCGGGTTCTTCACAAAATCGGGATCGCCCAGGTAGCTGTTGCGGTCCACGTAGGCGTGGCGCATGGCTTCAATCTGGTAGTGCACCGCCTGCGCAGAGCGAAAGCCCCATTCCTTGAGCGGATAGCCCTCGACGATGTTGAGAATTTCGCAGATCACCGCGCCACCCGAACTCGGGGGCGGCGCCGAAATGACGTGGTAGCCCCGGTAGTCGCACTCCACCGGCGCCATCTCGCGCACGTTGTACTGGTCCAGATCGGCCTGGGTCAGAATGCCCTTGCCCGCGCTGCTGGCCGCTACCAGCGCACGCGCCACCGGCCCTTTGTAAAAGCCGTCTGCGCCATTGCGGCTGATCAACGCAAGCGTCTTGGCCAGGTCTTTTTGCACCAGTTTTTGCCCCGGCGCATAGGGCTCGCCCTTGTTCAGGTAAATCGCTGCACTGGCCGGGTCATCACGAAAGTCGTTGGTGGCGGTGCGCAGCAGGTCCACGTCGCCTTGCAGCAGCGTAAAGCCGCGCTGCGCCAGCGCAATCGCCGGAGCTATCAGTTTGGCGCGCGGCATGGTGCCGTACTTGGCGCGCGCCATCTCAAAGCCCGCCACCGAACCCGGCACGCCCGCGGCCAGATAGCCCTTGGTGCTCAGGCCCTTGACCACGTTGCCGTCCTTGTCCAGGTACATGTCGGCACTGGCGGCCAGCGGTGCTTTCTCACGAAAATCCAGAAAGGTCTTGCGCCCATCGGCCAGTTGCAAGGTCATGAAACCGCCGCCGCCCAGGTTACCCGCCGCCGGATAGACCACCGCCAGGGTGTAGCCCACGGCCACGGCGGCGTCCACCGCGTTGCCGCCCTTCTTGAGCACCTCCACGCCTACCTGGGTAGCCAGGTGCTGCGCCGTCACCACCATGCCATGCTCCGCCGCCACCGGCGCAATGGAGGCAGCGTGTGCGCAAACACAAGCAACCAGCCAGGCAATGCCGACCACGGTCCGGCGAATCAAAGGGGTCTGCATGGGTAAAGTCTCCTGTCGTTCTGCGATGAATCGGATTCTGGCACAGCGGGCGCAAAGAGCACGGCGGCCGCCCCTTTACACTCTAGCTTTTGCCGTTACACCGAACACCCATGACCTACTGCGTCGCCATCAAACTCAACGCCGGACTGGTATTTCTCTCGGACTCGCGCACCAACGCCGGTCTGGACCAGATCAGCACCTTTCGCAAAATGATCGTGTACGAGAAACCGGGCGACCGCTTCATGGTGCTGCTGTCGGCGGGCAACCTGAGCATTTCGCAATCGGTGCGCGAGATACTGCAGGTGGAAAAACTCAAGGAAGACGAGCACAGCGAGGCCGTCACCATCTGGAACGCCAAGAGCATGTTCGACGCCGCCCGGGTGCTGGGCGCAGCCATCCGCAAGGTGTATGAGCGCGACGCCGAATCGCTCAAGCAGTCCGGCGTGGACTTCAATGTCTCGCTCATCTTTGGCGGCCAGATCCAGGGCGAGGGCATGCGTTTGTTCCAGGTCTATTCGGCGGGCAACTTCATCGAAGCCACGCCCGAGACGCCGTATTTCCAGATTGGCGAGTCCAAGTACGGCAAGCCCGTGCTCGACCGCGTCATCACCCCCATCACGCCGCTGGACGAGGCCGCCAAGTGCGCCCTGGTGTCGATGGACTCCACCCTCAAATCCAACCTGTCGGTAGGGCTGCCGATGGACATGGTGGTGTACGAGGTCAACCAGTTCCGTAGCGACAAGGTGATTTGCATCGACGAAAACAACCCCTACTTCAAGATGCTGCACGGCAGTTGGGGGCAAAAACTGCGCGAGGTGTTTGACAGCATCGAAGACCCGATGTGGGACGGCGGCTACACCGATGTGCCGCTGATCGTCAACACCGGGCGCAGCCAGGCGCTCAAGAAGATCACCACGCCCGAAGAGCGGCTGATCTGAACGCATGATTGTTTTCTCGCACGCCAACAGCTTTCCGGCCAGCACCTACCGCGTGCTGTTCAAGAGCCTGCGTGCACGCGGCTACGCGGTCAAGGCAATTGAAAAATTTGGCCATGATCCGCGCTATCCCGTCAGCAACAATTGGCCGCATCTGGTGCAGCAGCTCAGCGACTTTGTGCGCGAGGCCAGCGCCAAAGACGGCTCTGGCCCGGTCTGGCTGGTGGGGCATTCTCTGGGCGGTTTTCTCAGTCTGATGGTGGCAGCGCGCCACCCCGATCTGGCGCGTGGCGTGGTGCTGATTGACTCCCCCATCCTGGGCGGCTGGCGCTCTACCGCTCTGGGCATGATGAAGACCGCGCAGATCGTGGGTTCGCTCTCGCCCGGCGCGGTGAGCCGACGCCGACGCAACAGTTGGCCGTCGGTCGAAGCGGCGCTCGAATACTTCCGCCACAAGCGCGCGTTTGCGCATTGGGATGCCCTGGTGCTGCAGGACTACGTGACGCACGGCACGCACGACGAAGACGGCACACGCGTACTCAGCTTTGACCGCGACATTGAAACCCTGCTCTACAACACCTTGCCCGACAACCTTGACCGACTGCTCGCGCGCCACCCGCTCAAATGCCCGGTGGCTTTTATTGGCGGAAGCGATTCGCAGGAGATGAAACAGGTCGGCATGGCCATGACCGACAAGGTGTGCAAGGGCCGCATCATGATGCTCGACGGCAGCCACCTGTTTCCGATGGAAAAGCCGCTGGCCACCGCCGCCGCCATTGAGGCAACGCTGCGCAACCTGGCCTGAGTTTGCCGCACCCGGAGCCTCAGGCGCTCCAGTGCACCGTGCCGCTCCAGGCCGTAGCCAGCACCACCACACCAAAGGCGATGCGGTAATACGCAAAGCCGTTGAAATTGTGCGTGGCAATAAAGCGTAGCAGCCAGCGGATGCACAGCCAGGCGCTGATAAACGACACCACAAAGCCCACCGCAAACAGCGGCAAATCGGCCACACTCAACAGGGCACGCTCCTTGTAGAGGCTGTAGGCCCCGGCACCCATCAAGGTGGGAATTGCCAGGAAGAAAGAAAACTCTGCCGCCACCTTGCGCGACAAGCCCAGCAACATGCCGCCGATGATGGTGGCACCGCTGCGGCTGGTACCCGGAATCATGCCCAGGCACTGCACCAGCCCGACCTTGAGCGCGTCCAGCCCCGACATCCGGTCAATATCGTGAATACGCACCACCGGCTTGGCGACCTTCTCCACCCACAAAATGATCAAGCCGCCCACGATGAACGCGCCCGCCACCACGCCAGGGTTGAAAAGGTAGTTCTTGATGACCTTGTACACCGTCAGCCCGATCACCCCGGCTGGCAAAAAGCCAATCGCCACATTGGCGGCAAAGCGCTGGGCGCGCGCGCTGCTGCCCAGGCCCACCAGCGTGTCGCGGATGCGGTGCCAGTACACAATGATCACCGCCAGAATGGCCCCGGTCTGGATGGCAATGTCAAACACCTTGGCCCGGTCGTCGTCAAAGCCCAGCAGCGCACCGGTCAGGATCAGGTGCCCGGTGGAAGAAATCGGCAGGAACTCGGTCAGCCCCTCCACCACGCCCATGATGGCGGCCTTGATCAGCAGTGCAATGTCCAAACCAGTTCCCTCGCGTTAAAACAGTTTCGCGGCCCGTATTATCGTTCCGGCCGTTGCGCGGACCCAGCAGGTGGGCAATTTGTGAACTTCTCTGTCCGCTGCAAGCGCCAAGTAGAGGAGGAACAGAGGGTGCAGCCGCCATTTCCCCCGTCACCGCGAGGCCGTCAGGCCGTGGCGGTCCATGACTTTATGCCCGCATGGATTGCCGCGCTTCGCTCGCAATGACAGCCCTTCGTCATCGCGAGGCCACCCTACTCCGTCATCGCGAGGCCGCCAGGCCGTGGCGATCCATGACTTTGTGCCGGCATGGATTGCCGCGTCGCTGCGCTCCTCGCAATGACCGTATTCACTGTCAATCGCTTGCAGGCAAGCTCCTACAAATTGCATGCCCACAAAGCGCACAGTCGCGCTGCATTTCGCTCCGGTTTTGGCGCATTTCACTCCACCCAAGCCGACCTTGGTCGCAAGGTGGCTGCGGTTCGGCACCTGCTTGCCTACAGTTCGCTCCATCACCAACCCCAACCAGCACAAGGAGTCAGCCCCATGCAACTGTCACACCGTCCCATGCACCGCATCGCCGCCGCCGCAGCCGCCATCGCCTTCACCCTGAGTGCCAACGCCTGGGCGATTTCGGATGCGCAATTCCAGGGCCCGTTTGAGCGCTTCATCCAGGCCAGCCAGGGTAACGAGAGCGCGATCGACGGTGCCGCAGAACAGATGACCGTACTGCTGCGCCAGGAGCCCGGCAACCCGGTGTTGATGGCCTACGCCGGTGCCGCCACCGCCCTGCAAGCCACCACCACCTGGCTGCCCTGGAAGAAGATGCGCTACGCCGAAGACGGCATGGCGCTGCAGGACAAGGCGCT
>CAIPBW010000245.1 GCA_903863395.1 uncultured beta proteobacterium | reverse complement strand
GCGCTCACGCGCCTGTTGCGCGGGCGCGGCATGGGAAGTGCCTCACAGAAAGTGGCGCAGTGGACGGCAGGCAACTTTGGCGCGGTGGCCACGCTCTCGCGCGTGGGCCTGAGCGCGGGCCATGCCGTCTCCAGCGTGGTCGGCCAGAATTTGGTGGCGCGCCTGAGTGGCGGCAGTTGGAAGCGCGGCATGCCCCAGGCCGGCAAACTGCCCACACCGTATGCGGGCGCAGGCGACCCGGTGGTCTATTTCCCGGCCTGCGGCGGGCGCATCTTTGGTGCCAATAGCAAGGACGAAGCCTCGCTACCCGAGGTGGTGATGGAACTGCTGGTGCGCGCCGGTTACGCGCCACGCCTGCCCGAGGGGTTTGACAAACTCTGCTGCGGCCAGATGCTTGAAAGCAAGGGTATGGCCGAGGAGGCCGACGCCATGGCCGACGCCGTGGTGCAGGCGCTGCTCAAAGCCGCAGACGACGGCAAAGGCGGTTTCTACCCGGTGATCATGGACGCCAGCACCTGCTCGGCGCGGATGCAAAAGGTGCTCGCTGGCCGCCTTGCGCTGCTCGACTTTCACGCCTTTGCGCACGACGCGTTGCTGCCGCGCCTGCGCATCACCAAAAAGCCCGGCCCGATTGCCCTGCACATCAACTGCAGCGTGCGCCGCAACGCAAGCGACGCCACGCTGCGCCGCCTGGTGCAAGCCTGCGTGGAGCAGGTGGTCGAGCCCGCCGGGGTGACCTGCTGCGGCTTTGGCGGCGACCGGGGCTTTGTGGTGCCCGAACTCAACGTCCACGCCCTGCGCAAGGTGCATGACGCGCTGCCCACCAATTGCTGCGAAGGTGTATCCACCAACCGCACTTGTGAAATCGGTCTGACGGCTGAAACCGGACGACCCTACCGATCTGTGGCCTACCTGCTCGAAGAGTGTTCCAGGGAGGGGGTGACCATGACATGCTGACAAGGTTTTCGTTGGATGGAGTATTTGGCCCCGATCCCCTCGGGCTTGGTTTTCAATTTTTATGACAGGAGAAACTCATGGTTTGGCAACAAGTTTATGACCCCTTCCACAGCATGGCGCTATCGACGCTGGCTGCGGCCATCCCCGTGGCGGTGATGCTGATCGGACTCGGGTTCATGCACCTCAAGGCGCATATCGCGGCGGCTGCTGGTTTGGTGGCGGCGTTGGCGATTGCCATCGTCGGCTACGGCATGCCCGCTGACATGGCAGCCAAGGCAGCGATTCTGGGCGGCTTGACCGGCCTCATGCCCATTGGCTGGATCGTGCTCAACATCATCTTCTTGCACCAACTCACAGAGCAAAACGGCTCGTTCAAGGTGCTGCAGGACTCGATTGCCGGCATCACCGAAGACCGCCGCTTGCAGTTGCTGCTGATCGCGTTTGCCTTTGGTGCCTTCTTTGAAGGCGCTGCCGGCTTTGGAACGCCAGTGGCGGTAACGGCTGCGATTCTGATCGGCCTGGGCTTTTCGCCGCTGGCGGCGTCGGGCCTGTCGCTGATTGCCAATACCGCACCCGTGGCCTATGGCGCGCTGGGTACGCCGGTGATCACGCTGGCCAAGGTGCACGGCTACGACCTGATGGCCGTGTCGGCCATGATCGGTCGCCAGTTGCCGTTCTTCTCGCTGTTGGTGCCGTTCTGGCTGATCTGGGCTTTTGCCGGACGCAAGGGCATGATGCAAATCTGGCCGGCCGTTCTGGTGACTGGTGTGAGCTTTGCCATTCCGCAGTTCCTGGTGTCCAACTACATGGGCCCGGAACTGGTGGACGTGATCGCAGCGCTGGTGTCCATGACTTGCCTGGTACTGTTCCTGCGCGTCTGGCAGCCCAAAGAAGTGTGGCGCTCGGTGTCACTCAAGGGCCACGAAGCCGATGGCGGCGAAGCCCATGCCGCGCTGCCCATCACCCAGCACTCACGTGCCGACGTGGTGCGCGCCTGGACACCTTGGATCATCCTTACCGTGTTCGTGTTCATCTGGGGCCTGCCGGTGGTGAAGACCTTCTTTAACGACATCTTCGCGCCCAAGTTCCCGATCGAAGGTTTGCACAACATGATCGAGAAGGTCGCCCCGGTGGTATCCAAGCCCACCAAGGAAGGCGCGGTCTATGTCTTCGGTCTGCTCTCCGCTACCGGCACCGGCATTCTGCTGGCCGCTTTGGTGGGTGGCTTTGCCATGAAGTACAGCCTGGGCCAACTGGTTGCCGCCTACGGACGCACCATCTGGCTGGTGCGCTACTCGCTGGCAACCATTGCGCTGATGCTCGGCCTGGGTACGCTCACACGCTACTCGGGTCTGGACACCACGCTCGGCCTGGCTTTTGCCACCACTGGCGTGCTCTACCCGTTCTTCGGCACCCTCATGGGCTGGCTGGGTGTAGCACTTACCGGCTCTGACACCGCCAGCAACGTGCTCTTTGGCGGCATGCAGAAAGTGGCAGCCGAGCAGTTGGGCCTGTCACCCAACCTGATGGGCGCGGCCAACAGCTCCGGCGGCGTGATGGGCAAGATGATCGACGCACAATCCATCGTGGTGGCCTCTACCGCAACCCGCTGGTTCGACCATGAAGGCGACATCCTGCGCTACGTGTTCTTCCACTCGATCGCGCTGGCCAGTCTGGTCGGTATCTTTGTGACCTTGCAAGCCTACGTTTGGCCGTTTACGGCGATGGTTGTCAAGTAATCCAACTGCCCCGCAAGCGCACTGCCTGGCGTGAGTCAGGCAGTGCGTTTCTCATTGAGGGCATCAATGCCCAGCACGCAGGCATCCTTGGTGCCGTGCCCGGCGGCAAGCAACTGGTCCATACGCGCGGCAATCGCTGGCAATGCTGCCAGGGGGCGTTCGCCTGCGGTCTCCAGCATCAGGCGCAGGTCTTTGCGCGCCATTGCCAATTCAAAACTCGCAGCGTAATTGCCCGTGGCCATATTGGCCCCACGCCCTGCCACCATGGCGTTGAGGTCGAGCATGCCGATCAGCTTGACGGCGTCTTGCGGATCGACCCCACTGGCCTGTGCCAACGTCAAAACGTCGGCCATCAGCGCCGACACCCCAATGATCATGGCATTGCCAAACAGCTTGTGTACCGCAGCCAGATCGGCCCGTTCGCCCAGGTATTCCAGGCGCGTGGTCATCTTGGCGAGCTCGGCCTGCACCAAGTCATACAGCGCGCGCGGCCCGGCCACCAACATACTGCCCTGCGCGCTGCGCGCAGCCGCTGGCCCCATGAAAACCGGGCAGTGCAAATAGCGAATGCCTTGCGCGTGCAGGCGCTGTGCGCGTTGCGCGGTGAGCGCGGGCAGCGTGGTGGTGTGGTCGATCACGATGGCGTCTTTCTCCAGGCCGGGAAGCGCTGCGGCTAATACCTCTTCCACCACCGCGTCGTCCTTCAACACCAGATGCACGCGCCGCGCACCGTGCACCGCCTGCGCGGGCGTAGCCGCCGCCTGCACCCCAAACGCCGAGAGTGCCAAGGCCTTGTCCGCAGAGCGGTTCCAGGCAGTGACGGTGTCACCGCGCTGCGCCGCAGCCTGCGCAAAACCGCTGCCAAGAAGTCCGGTACCCAAAAATGCAATTGTGGTCATGGTGTTCATCCCAAAAAAAGAGCCAAGTCAATTGGTATGCAGGGCACGCCAATGTCGAAAGTGGACCATCTTACCGGCAGCGCCCATGTGGCTTGACGCCTGTCGCCGCAGTGCCAGAATGCAGTCTCACCCACCGAAGGAAGATACATGCAAAAAGTTGTATTGATCACCGGCTGCTCCAGCGGCATTGGTGCGGCCATGGCACAGGAGTTTCAGCGCAGCGGCCACATCGTGTACGCCAGCGCGCGGCGTGTGCAAACGCTTGAAGCCCTGGCAGCCCAGGGCATTCGCACACTGGCGCTGGACGTGAACGACGACGCAAGCATTGCCGCCGCCATGGCGCAGGTGCAATCCGAACAAGGCCGCATCGATGTGCTGGTAAACAACGCAGGCTTTAGCCAGGTGGGCGCGGTGGTGGACCTGAGCCGCGACGACTTGCGCCAGCAGTACGAGACCAACGTCATTGCGCCAGTGGCAGTCACGCGCGCCGCCCTTGCCCTGCTGCGTGCGGCGGTTGCGGCCAACGGCCAAGCGGTGCTGGCCAATGTGGGCAGCATCGTGGGCGTGATGACCACGCCGTTTGCTGGCGCGTATTGCTCCAGCAAGGCGGCGCTGCACTCGCTGTCGGACGCGCTGCGCATGGAGCTTGCGCCCTTTGGCATCCGCGTGGTCACCATCCAGCCCGGGGGCGTGCGTTCCAGTTTTGGCAACCACGCCGAAGCTGCGCTGCGCCTGCCCGAGGGCTCGCTTTACCTTCCTGTGGAAAAGAGCGTGCACGCCCGCGCCCAGGCAGGGCAACGCGGTGCGGTAGCGGCCGAGGTGTTTGTGGCTCCAGTAGTGCAGGCGCTGCTATCGAACGCGCCGCCGATTGTGATTCGCGGCGGCACCAGCAGCGTGCGCCTGCCGCTGCTCAAGAAGCTGCTTCCCACAGCCACCCTCGACGCCAAACTCTCCCGCATGTTCGGCCTGGACCGCCTCTCTGGGCCACGCTAATCCAAAGTCATGGATCGCCGCGGCCTGACGGCCTCGCGATGACGGTGAAGGGATGGGCCTCGCGACGGCGCGGGGCCGTCATTGCGAGGAGCGCAGCGACGCGGCAATCCATGCAGGCATGAAGTCATGGATCGCCACGGCCTGACGGCCTCGCGATGACGAAGTGAGGGCGACCCGCGCAGCGGCGGAGCGTGGGGGCCATGATTCACCGCCGGGCCGCCCCAAGGCGAATCGGACCCCCTTGGGGGGCAGCGACCCGCGCAGCGGCGGAGCGTGGGGGCCCTACTCCTTAGTTCGTTCTACGCGGCGCCATTGGGCCGCGGCCTTCGATGTGGCGGAAATTGATGCGGCCTTTGCTCAGGTCGTAGGGCGAGAGCTCCAGCGACACCCGGTCGCCGGCCAGGATGCGGATGTGGTTCTTGCGCATCTTGCCCGCCGAGTAGGCGATCAGTTGGTGGCCGTTCTCCAGCGTGACCCGAAAGCGTGTGTCGGGCAGCACTTCGTTGACAACGCCCATCATTTCGATCAGTTCTTCTTTGGCCATGGTGTGGTTTCTTTACGGTTAATCAGTGTGAGCGTGTGTTGTCGCGCACCCAGTCAATTCCCTGGTCGAGGGCGAAGCGAGCTGCTGCGTCCTGCGAAGAAAACTGGTCATGAAAGCGCATCACGCGGTCAGTGGATGCGCTGCCGCGTCCGCTGGCGATGGACACCTGGGCCGCAAATTGGCCGCACGCAAGCTCGCTAGGACAGGCTGCAATGCGGTATTTACCCATGGTGATGGTGGTCGGTATTGTTGTTGTAGTAGTAAAAATCATTAAAAAATCAACTGGGCTTGGACACGGGATCCGTTGCGCCCGAAAGCAAAAAGTGGCATGCCCTCATGCCGGGCAGCCCCACTGATTCGCCAGTGCGGCCATTCCGAAGAACGGAGCCGACCTGGCCTGCGCCACGACAGAGGCAACGCATACAGAGGGGAAAATCGCTACACCGTGAGAAGGGTCGCGCAAACGCTGTTGATGGGCTGGACTGGCCACCTCTCTGCCGGGGGTGGGGTGCGTGTGCGCAATGATGCGTGCACGCGGTCAGTCGCCAAGAGCGTGCGGCTAATGTAACACGAACGCTCCAAGCGCGTTGAACTTGATGGCGTGCGCCTCGGGTGTCAGGGCGCATGGCTGCGGGCAGCGCGTTTGCGCGCTGGTGTCTTGGTGGCGGCGCGGACCCTGCGCGGCTGGGCTGGTGCGGCCTTTGCGCGTGCCGCCAATGCAAGCTCGCGCACGCGCGCAATGTCTTCGTCGCTGAACGGGCCGTTGACGCCCGAGATGGCCGCCAATTTCATGCCGTGCTTGAGGCCAAGCTTGTAGATCTCGCGCACCTTTTCCCATTCAATCGCGCGCCCGACGGTGAAGTTTTCAAACCGCCCCTCCAGCGCCAGGACGATGGTTTCAGCCAGGCAGGCATAGGCCACGCCCTTGGGCAGGCCGATGTTTTTCATCTGCACGTCGCCCGGCAGTTCGATCTCGCCGGACTCGATCACCAGCACGTCCGGGCGCTTGGCCACCTCGGAGGGCGGCAAGTCCAGCGGGCGTGCCACGTCGGTGATCACGCAGCCGGGCTTGACTTTCATGATGTCGAGCACCTTTTTGCCAGCGCCCGAGGTGGCGGTGACGATGATGTCCATCGCGCCGATGTCGCGGTCCGCACTGGCCGAGAGATAGATTTTTGCGTCGGGCGTTTCCTGCAGCATCGACTCCTTGAGCGCGAGCAGTTTGGCGGTTTCGGGCGAGACCAGGTACACCTCTTGCGCCACACGCGTGAGCAGCCGCGCGCAGACCGAGCCAATGGCCCCGGTGGCACCTACCACCATGGCCTTGGACTTGATGCGCCCCTTGTTGCGCGGCAGCGTCACCAGCCCCAGACGCAGCATGGCGTCGTGCGCCGCCCACAACGCGCCTGAGGCGCTGTAGCTGTTGCCGGTGGTAATGGGCAGGCAGGCGCGCCGCGCCACGGTGAGCCCGGCGTCGCCCACCACCTTGGTAAAAGCGCCCAGCCCCATGATCTGCGCACCCAGGCGTTGGGCCATGGCGGCTGCGTCGAGCAAGCGCCGGTAGGTGAACTCGGGGCTGTGGCGCATGATCTCCTTGGGCGTGCCACCCACCGAAATCAGCCAGCCCTGCGCCTCTACGCCGGTGGGCGACTTGATACCTGTGACCTTGGAATAGACAAACGGCGGTGCGTAGGCCATGGCCTTTTCCAGCGAGTTCATCAGAATGGGTGGCGAGACGTGCGAGAGCAGTTCGATCGGCTTGACCTTCTTGAAATACTCCTGCGACAGCGGGTGGATGACAAACGCAAAGCGGTTGACCTGGCGAAAGCCGTTGGGGTGCAGGATGCGCGGCTCCAGGCCGAGCGAGTGGATGATGTCGAGGTAGTCGTCCTCCTCAATCTCGTGCGGCTGCTTGCCAGTGGCGGCCAGGATCATGGCGTCGAGCAGGTTGGGGCCGAGCACGTGGCCGTGCATCACCGGCGCGCCGTCGATCACGGTGTGCACCCCCTTGTCGGCAAACTGCTGCAGGCGCTCGTCATTCACGGTGGCGGTGATGATGGTCTTGCCTGCCAGTTCTTCCAGGCCGAATTCGTCCAACTCGTGCACCGGTGCCACCACCACATTGGCCTTGTGCATGGCCCGGCGCAGCACAAACTGCGACCACTGCTTGACCGGAGTGCTGGCAACGTGGGCCGGCAGCGACCAGTCGCGCACGTAATGCGCGCCGGTGGCGTACAGGTGCAGCGCGTCGAGCGAGCCCAGCAACTTGGGCACACCAAGCTGCAGCAGCGGGTCGGCAAACTGCAGGTTGCTGGTGTACTCGGACAGCGCCAGCGCCAGCTTGTAATCGGTGAGGCCCGAGAACATCAGCACGCGCGCGTTGCTGAAGTACCCGCCCAGCCGGATTTGCGCCTGGCGCGCCGCCCACTCGGCAAAGATGTCGCCCAGCCGCCCGCCCGTGGTGAGCGCCGCCTGGGTGGCCACGGAGGTGAGTTGCGCGCTGTCTTTTTCGACAAAGCGCCGCGCGCCCACCTTGTAGTGGTCTTTATGCACGCCCAGCCCGATGGCGGCGGCCTTCTTGCCCCACTGCTTGATCAGCTTGACCGCGGCGCTGGTGCTGCCATTGGTGCCAATGCGCCGCACCTTGAGCACGCTGCCCAAGAAGGGGGTGGTGAATTCAAAATCCTGGCTGCTGCTGCCCAGGCTGATGCTGACAACTTGTTTCATGGCGCGACGCAAAATACAACGAGAAATGTGACCATTATTTGCAAAGTCGCGCCAGGGCAACCCCGATTAGCGCAAGAAAGAGCTCCATCGGAGTGGGCGAGCGCCTATCGTTTCTCAGTCACTTTGTGTGCCTTGTGGTTCGGCTAAATATGTGCATAATGCACACATTAAATGTACATAAAGGACTTTTATGTCTATTTCCATCGCCCAAACTCGCCAACAATTGTCTGCCTTGATTGCTGCCGCACAGCAGCAACCGCAAGTCATTACAAACCGCAGCACGCCGGTGGCGGTGTTGGTGTCGGCCGATTACTTTCAGCGCAGCCAGGCGGTGGTGCAGTCTGAGGGGCAGACCATTTATAACCAGTTGCTGCAACTGCGTGAAACTTTTGTGCCGCAAGACGACACTGGTCTGGCAGGGCCAACGCCGACCGCACGCCAAGTGGCCTGGCAGCGCACCAATGACTTTGCAGACCCCCTGCCGCAGGCAAAGGCTCCATGAGTTCCACCATCGTTCTGGCCGACACCAACGTCATCAGCGAATTTGTCAAGAAGACACCCGACGCGTTGGTGATGCAGTGGCTGCAGTCGGTGCAGTTGTTGGCTATTTCGGCAGTCACTTTGGAAGAAGCTCACTTTGGCCTGGCGTGGCAACCCAACCTGCGCAAACTGGCACTGTTCAACGCACTGGTGGAGCGCCTGCATGCGGTGTACCCAATTACACCGCCGATTGCCCAGCGCGGTGGCGTGCTGCGCGGACAGTTCCAGGCCCAGGGCATCGCCCGCAGCGCACCCGATATGCTGATTGCTGCAACTGCCATCGAGCACCAATTGGTGCTGGCCACGCGCAATGTGCGTGACTTCGTTGGTTGCGGTGTGCAACTGGTCAATCCGTTCGAACCGACTTGAATCGATCAGCACAACCCCTGCAGAATGTTGGCGGCGTTGATGCCTACTTCGGCTACGGCGTAGCCGCCCTCAAAAACCAGCACCGTTGGGAGGTGCACCTTGGCGAGGCGTTCGCCTACGCGCAAATAGTCGTCGCTATGCAACTTGAAGCCTGAGATCGGGTCGCCTTCAAAAGTGTCCATTCCCATGGAGACCACCAGCGCCTGCGCACCAAAGGCGGCGATGCGCTCCAGTGCGACGTTGAGCGCGCCCAGCCAGTCGGCAAAGCCGCTGCCCCGGTTGAGCGGCAGATTGAGGTTGTAGCCCAGGCCCGGGCCGACACCGGTATCGTCGGCGTAGCCCGAGTAGAACGGGTACTCGGTGCTGGGGTTGCCGTGTACGCTGGCTACCAACACGTCAGCCCGGTCGTAAAAGATGGCTTGCGTGCCGTTGCCGTGGTGGTAGTCGATGTCCAGCACCGCGACCCGCTCCACGCCGTGGTCGCGCAGGTACTGCGCCGCCAGCGCGGCGTTGTTGAGAAAGCAGTAGCCGCCAAAAAAGTCCTTGCCGGCGTGGTGGCCGGGCGGGCGGGTCAGGGCAAAGGCGGCCTGGTCGCCATCGAGCACGGCACGGGCCGCGCTCAGGGCGCAGTGGGCCCCGGAGCGGGCTGCGGCCCAGGTTCCGGCGGTGAGCGGTGTGCCGGTGTCAAACGAAAACAAGCCCATGCGGGCGGCAAAGTTGTCGGGCGCAACGTCGCTGCGCAAGGTGCGAATCGGCCAGACCGAAGGAAACGCATCGCGTTGGGCGTTGGCCGGGTCCAGCGCCACCCACTGCCCCCAGGCCGACTCCAGAAACTGCAGGTAGCGCCGCGCGTGCACCCGCTCGAGCACGGCGCCGTCAAACCCCTGCGGCTGCAACACAGTGCCCAATTGGCGGCGCTGCAGTTCGTGCAGCACATGCTCGGTGCGGGCCGCCACCTCGAAGCAGGGCACCATCTCCCCGCGAAACATCTCCACCTTGCCTTGGTGCAAGGTGTGCAGGTGGTTAAAGAAAGTCTTCATGGTGTGTGATTATTGATCTTTGCGAAATTCACGACGCACGCAGGCGTCATCGCGAGGCCGAAGGCCGTGGCGCTCCATGACTTGGGACTTCATGGACTGCCGCGTCGCTTCGCTCCTCGCAGTGACGAAGCCGCGGTTCATGGTCCATGTGATCAAGGCGCTTGGATTCAAGCTCAGCATCGCGCCCATTGGGCAGGAGCAGTCGGGCGGCTTGTAGCCGCAAGTGACTGAACCGGCGATCCAACCGCCGATGGCTGCAGCGCAGCCTGGCGTGCGCCAAGAGCGGCGCCAAAACCATGGTAGGCTACCGTGTAATTTCCACGCTGCCAATGGTTTGGTGGACGCCCAGCACAACGCTGATGCTGCACTTTGTATCCCCGCATGGGGCCAAGAACGGACGAGGTTGACTATGTATTGGACTATTGCATTGATTGTGTCGGGGCTTGCAGCACCCAGCGTGGTCTATGTGGGGCATTTTGAGCAAGGCGAATCCTGCCACGAGTCCCTTAAAGACCTGCAACGCCAGTCCTTCAAGGGCACCTGCGTACAGATGACCAAGGCGGAGGCGACTGCGTTAGCGCCTCCAACACCCCAGCCACCGCAGACATCAAAGAAGTAGCATAGGCATCTGCCTGCGGCGTGACACACCGGCGATGCCGAAAATGCCCAGGCATATCAACGCAAGCGAACCTGGCTCGGGTACCGCGAACGACAGCTTTGCGTCGTTCACGTCAGCAGGGTTCCAGTAGCCTTCGGTGTAGGCCATCTCGAACGGCACCATGCCAGTTGGTCCCTGGTACGTGCACGACTCAACATCATTGGCAGCCAGAAAGTGCGTTCCGTTGCCGTCGGCGAAGCAACCCGTCAGCAACCCGTTGAACTTCAGGCTGACGCCGTCGTCATGCTCGATCTTCACGTGGCCACCGTTCTCCAGAAACACGCTGCCGAGAATCTGCATGTAAGTCCCCCAGCATGACCCCTCGGCACAGACACTCTCCTGCCACCCGCCAAACGTAAGCTCGGTATTGGCATCCACCACTGCACCCACTTGCGTATTGAATACGTTGGAAAAAACAGGGTTGATCACCGAGCCGGGAACAAAGAAGCCCTGGATCGTGTTGGGCTTGTTCTCGGTGGTGAACTGAATCAGGTTGGTGCCGAACGTCAGATCGGGCCTTGCCGTTGGAGCCGGAAAGACGGCATTCACCCCGGACGCATCACCCGGATGCGGTGCGCCTGCGCTCGTGTCCAGCGGCACCATCCACAAGTTGACTGTGGCCGTGAGCGGCAGCATCGTGCCCGGCAACACCAGCGCTTGCGCATTGCTTGCCACCCCAAGGGCAAGCGCAGCCGCGGCGAAACCGCACGCGATGTTCTTCATTGCAAATAACCTGGTCATTTCGATTCTCCTTTGAAGCGCAGCACATCCGGCTACCGCTACCCTTCCTGGAAAATGAGTAATGCGGCGCTGATACAGGCTACTTAAGTGCGACTCTCCCCGGCTGACGGAGTGCATTTTTCGTACCATTCAACAAGTCGTTGAATTGAAAGAAAGTTTTTGGTGGCCGAAGAATAGGAGTAAAAGTTTTCGACAGGATGCGGTGACGTAAGCCTGCTGCCTGTTTGCTGCTATTGCCTCAACTTTTACGTTCCCTGCAAAGCGAGAGTAACGCTCATGGGTGCGCTGCCCTGGTGCTTCACATATTTGGCGCGACCGTGATACCGGAACGGTGCAGCAGTGCCTTGGCTCAGCTTGGTGTCGCGCACAAACAGGTGAATTTGCCAACCCGTTTTTTGATGGTCGATGATGCTTCTGCCCTTGCTGGATTCAGGTGTGGTGGCATTCTGGCTCTGCCAGTGGAAGGTGCTCTCGTCGACCCAGTGGTCTAGGTATTTGTGATCTTTCGCTTTACCTTGCTTGTTCAAGGTAATGAGCAGTACATGGGCTTTCTGGTCGTGCAACACGACATGGCCTACGTTCCACAGGCCTTGGTTGAATGGGAGCCCGAACAGCGGCGGAATGTCCTCGCGCAAAAAGGCTTGTCCAAGCGCCAACTCAAATGGATCCAAAATCTCTTTGAATTTTGCCAGGGTCCGCATGTCGTCGGTGGCGTCCATGTCGGCGTAGGTTGGGTTGTTAGCGTGGAGCACGTAGCCCCCGCTAGGCGACTTCAACACCACCCGAAGAAGATATTGGTTGTCGCCTGATTCATCTTGCCGCTCAATTGCCATGACCGTCCCGGTGATGGAGCCAGCGCTTCCAGCGGAAAGGCGCTCCAGCAGCAAGTAGTCGCCATCCCGAATGGGGCTTTTGCCACCGTCCATGGAGTGCCCAGAAGCTCGGGCAATGAAGTGCCGCTGCGGATCAAGCTTGCCATGCCCATCTCCCAGCGAACGATATTCTTCAGCATCAGCCGTCCCGGTTTTGAAATGTCCGCAGGCAATTCGGATGTTTGGGAAGAAAGGCAGTTCGATCCCGCTGCGCGCAGGCCGAACCAACGGAATCACGTTGCTGGCCGGGGGCCTTGCTTGGCGGTGCTCGTAAGTGGAAAGCCGGTAGTCAATGAGTTGCTGCACTAACTCCTGCAAGGTTTCAATTTGCTCGGGTGCAACGGCTGTCTTGGAAACAAAACGCCCTTCGCTTAAGGCAAAGAACACCGAGCTATCGTCCCCACGGTTATTGCCAATCCAAGCGTCCACAGGGTTCTTCCGCCAATAGCGAACCCATTCCTCACTCTGTGCGGCTTCTGGGTATTGGAGCCCCTCGGGTAACTCGGCTAAAAAATGCCGTCGCCGTGAAAGCACCAGCCAAGAGCGGGCAGCCAACACCGGCAAAACAACGCCGCTTCGCCAACCGTTTAACTCCTGAAAGGCCTCCAACAGCACCATCTTGAAGCTACGGGTCATGTGTGCGATTTCGACTTCTTGTAGCAAGGAGTTGTTGGTCTGTGCAACCGCTTTTTCTTCCGCCGTTAACTCGTTCAAGCCCGCCAGGAACTCGAACCAACTCCCGTATTGGCGACGCATTTGGGCCATGGACATACCGGCCCGGTAGGCCTCGGTAGGTGTGGGCCTGCGGCCCAATGAATCTCGCAGGCCTTCGTACTCGGCTTGAATGCCAGGGCGGTCCAGCGATTTAAGGAAGTCAATCAGGCGCAAGTCGAAATTGGCAAAGCAGCCTTCCGGCAGCGTAAGGCGCTGCTGCTCAGCATCGCGGGCGAACTGGCCCAGTTGCTTGAAGGTGCTGCCCACGCCAAACAAAGCTTGCGGCTTGTGCAAAAAGCTCTGGTGGTTGCCAATGAAGTCCAGCACCACCAGATGAGTTTTTCCATCCTCATCGGCCTTGCGTAAGCCGCGCCCCAACTGTTGCAAAAAAAGCACTTTGGATTCGGTGGGGCGCAGCATCATCACCGTGTCAATCAGCGGCAAATCCATGCCCTCGCTGAACAGGTCCACCGAGAACAAAACCTCCAGCGATCTGGTGCTGAGCTGATCCAGCGCCTCCACCCTACCCAGTTCAGAGCCACCATAAACCGCCTGCGCCGCAATTCCCGCCTTGCGGAACTGCTCGGCCATGAACTCGGCGTGGCGGATGGACACGCAAAAGGCCAAAGTTCGGTGCTGCTTCAAACGCGACCACTCTCGAAGTGCGTGCTTGGCTCGACCCAGCGTGGCGAGTTTGTTGGAGAGAACGTCAGGGTCAAACCGGCCATTGCGCCACGGGATTTCCTTGTAGTTCACTTCCTCGTCAAATATGCCGTGGTAATGAAACGGGGCCAGCAAATGGGCGTCAATGCCCCGAAACAAATCGCAGGTGTAGACGAGGTTGTCGTCACACAGGCTCAAGATGTCTGACTGATCGGTGCGGTCTGGAGTGGCCGTCAAACCCAGCAAAAAACGGGGGTTGAAATACGACAACAGGCGGCGGTAGCTGGGGGCTGCTGCGTGGTGAAATTCGTCCACCACGATGTAATCAAAGTGCGTGGGCGCGAAGCGCTCAAGGTGTGCCTCTTTGCCCAGTGTCTGGACAGACGCACATAGCACATCCGCGTCTGTGTCGCGCTTTTGGCCCGCGAAATTTCCGACCCGCGCATTTGGGCGAATGCGTACAAAGGTGGCGGCGGCTTGACCCAAAATTTCTTCCCTGTGGGCAACAAACAGAATCTTCTTCGCACCAAGTTGATGGGCATCAAAAGCGGCGAGCCACGTTTTCCCCAACCCGGTAGCTAACACCACCAGTCCGCGTCGAAAGTTGTCCATGCGGGTTTCAGCCAGCGCGGCCAGCGCCGCTTTCTGAATGGCCGTGGGTGTGGGCGGTTCCACCACGTCAAACGACCCAGGGGCAACGGGGCGCTGCATGGCTAGTCGTCGCTGGTCGTAGGCATCAATCCAGTCATGGGTCAACTCCACCGTGTGCGGATGCGCAAACAGTTCTTCGAACCGCTGGCGAGTTTCTAAAAAACCCGAGTCGCCGGGGTATTCAACCTTGTAGTTCCACTCCAAGCCGGTGCGCAGTGCCTGCCTACTGATGTTGCTTGAGCCAATGAACGCACGTCCACTCAAGCCCAGCTCGGGGTGTTCTGTGGCAAAGATGTAGGCCTTCATATGAAAGCTGTTTGCCCTAGCCTCAAACACGCGCACCTCAGCGCCTTGGTCTTTCAACAGCATCAACAAGCGGCATGCTTCAACGTCTGTCACGTCCAGGTAGTCACCCGTCAACACCCGCACCCTGGCGGGATGACGCACGCTTTCCAGCTCGGGGCGCAGCGCTGCTTGCAAGTCGGGCATTAGCAATGTCAGGCCCGAAGTCATGATGAACGACACGCTGATGTCGATGTGCGTGGCGTGTGCAATCTCATGCACCAGCTTCGGCAGGAAGGTGTCTGATCCACCCGTGGTCAGCTTGTTGGCCGGAGTGGGGGCCGCGGCCTTGCGGAACAGGCCGTTCACCCATTCTTCTTGACGGTCAGGCCGCTGGTCAGCTGTGAGCCAAATGTCAGTGGAGTCCACGCCTTCCAGCGCTTGGACCCAGTCTCTCAGCTGGACTACGGTTGTGTCAGTGAATACGCGGCCACCCTGCTCGCGTTCAGTAGTACCGTGTTTGAAGCTGACATATAAAACGCCGCCGGGCTTGAGGCCGCGCCACAGGCGCTGCAAGGCTTGCGCCAAGTCAACTTCTGGCACATGCAGCAAACTGGAACACGCCCAAATGCCGTCGTAATGGTGGTGACGGTCAAAGTCCAGGAAGGACATGACTTCAACTGGCTGGCCCGTGAAATCAGAGGCGAGCTTGGCCAATGCTGGGGACGCATCAAACGCATCGACGCTGTAGCCCTTTTCGGCGAAGGCTTTGGCATCGCGGCCTGACCCACATCCAGCGTCGAGCACTCGCCCAGTAGGGGGCAGCAACTGCAGAAAGCGTTGGTACACCGGCTCCATGTTGACCGTTGCCGT
>CAIPBW010000244.1 GCA_903863395.1 uncultured beta proteobacterium | reverse complement strand
GCCTGCAGCACCTCGGTCAGCGCGCCAACCGGCCAGCCCCCGCCAGGCAACTGCGCGTCCAGCGCCGCGTCACCGGTAGCCACCACCCGCGCCAGCGGCGCCGCCAACGCATGCGCGCGCCAAACCCCGGCAGAAACGCCGACCAGAGAGTGCAATGGCGCAGAGATAGACACGGCAAGGCTTGCGATGGATAACTGTATGAATCACCAGTATATCCCGAAGCCCTTGCGGGTGGTTACCCACCTCACCCATGCACGATGACGTTGCCGATGACCGGCCAGCGGTGGCGGATGTAGATCCACGACAGCAGGCCCACGCCCATCATCGCCAGTGACGCGGCGGCCAGGGCCACGGTGGAGTGCATCACCAGCGGCGAGATCACGCCTGCGACGATGCCATTGGCGGTGGAGCCGACAAACATCTGCAGGCTTGAGGCCATGCCACGGCGCTCGGGGTGCAGGTCCAGCACCAGCAGCGTTACCACCGGCACCATGATGGCCCAGCCAAACGAGAATATCGCCAGCGGAATCAGCGCCCAACTGACATGCGCGGTAAACAGCACATTGGCCAGCAGATTGGCCACACCGATGAGCAGCATGATGATGAAACCGGCGCGAATCTGGCGCTTGGGCGGCATCTTGCCCGCCACGCGCCCGCTGACTGCGGCACCGCCCATGATGCCGCCAATGGTCATCACAAAGCACCAGAAAAACTGTTGCGGCTGCAGATGCAGATGCTCGCCCAGAAACACCGGCGCGCTCAGGATGTACAGAAACATGCCGTTGAACGGCACGCCGCTGGCCAGCGCCAGCAGAACAAAGCGCGGGTCCGACGCCAGCTTCCAGTAGCCTGCCAGCAGGGGCCGGGGGTGGAAGTGCTGGCGTTGCGAAACGTGCAGCGTCTCGGGCAGCAGGCGGTAGATGGCCACCCCCAAAACCACGCCCACGCCGGTCAGAAACCAGAAGATGCCGTGCCAGCTCACGTGCACCAGCATCCAGCCGCCCACCATGGGCGCGATTGCCGGGGCCACGCCAAAGAAAAGCGTGACCTGGCTCATCACGCGCTGTGCCTGCGAGGGCGGGAACATGTCGCGGATCACGGCGCGCGAAACCACAATGCCCGCGCCGGTGGACAAGCCCTGCACGCCGCGAAAGAAAATCAGTTGCCCGATGCTTTGCGACATGGCGCAGCCAATGCTTGCCAGCGTAAACACCGCCAGGCCTGCCAGCACCACAGGCTTGCGCCCAAAGCTGTCGGAAATGGCACCATGGAACAGGCTCATGAAGGCAAAGCCGAACAGGTAGGCCGACAGCGTCTGCTGCATCTGCACCGGCGTGGCCCCGAGTGACTTGGCAATGTCGGCAAAGGCCGGCAAATAGGTGTCAATCGAAAACGGCCCGAGCATGCCCAGCAAGGCCAGCAAAATGGAGAACGCCCACTGGGGCGCAGACCACAGTTTGGCTGCGTCCGGGTTCACGCCGCACCCCGACGCTGCGCCATGTCCAGGCTCATGGCGCGCACATCGTCAGGCGTGAGCAGGCTTTGCGCGGCCGGATAGACCAGGCCCTCTTCATCGGCAATGTGCTGCTGGTACAGGGCGGCAAAGCGCACCAGTGCGTCGGTCTGCGCGGCGGTCAGCGCAGCACCTGCAGTACCTGGCTCGGCAATGCCCGCCAGCACCGCGCGCGCTTGCGTCCAGGCGGCTTCCATCGCCACGTGGTCCTGCATCAGCCTGCGCACCACGGCGCGCACGTCGGGCGCGGCTGCGGCCAGCAGGGGCGGAAATATATGCAACTCTTCGTCTTGATGGTGCAGCGGCGCGGCCAGGTCAAAGTAGCGCATCACGTCGCGCGCGGCCTGCGCGGCATCTTCGTCGTGGCCCTTGTCGCGCAGGTGCTGCTGCAGGCGGCGCAGCAGGTCGAGGCTGCGTTGCACCCGCTCATGGCAGGCCACCAGCATTTCAAACGGAGACTCCAGGCCCACGGCGGGGCTGCGGTGTCCGGGCAGATCGATGCGCGTGCTCATCGGCGGCTTAGCGCGTTTGCGGCGCGTCGCTGGCGCTCACGTCCAGGGTGCTGACGTACTGCTGCGCCGTGGGCCGCAGGCGCGCGGCCTTGCCTCTTTGCACCGTGCCCACGCTGACAAAGCACAGCGCGTGCTCGTGCGCACCCAGGCCAAAGAATGTGCGCAAGTGCTGCGACTTGAGCGCCTTGCCACTGGTGAGCGCCGAACCAAGGCCCAGCGCGGTGGCCATGAGCAACATGTTTTGCAGCGCGCAACCGGCCGAGAGAATGCGCTCGTACAGATCGATTTCGGGATCGCCGCGTGCGCCGTCCGCCACGGCCAGCAACAACAGCGGCGCGCGGTAGGCTTTCTCGCGCGCCTGTACCACTTGCTCTGCGCTGGCTTGCGCGTCGCGTTCCAGCAGCGCCGCCGCAAACACCTCAGCCAAATGGCTGCGCGCAGTTTGCGGCACGACGATAAAACGCCAGGGCAGGATCTGATTGTGGTCAGGCGCGCTGGCGGCAGCGTTCAGCAGCAGTTCCAACTGCTCCGGGTCGGGGCCGGGTGCGAACAAACGCTTGGGCAGGATGGTCTGGCGCGCCTGCATCAGCGCGGCAGCGAGAACGGCCTGTTCGTTGCTGGAACTCACCTGCGCGCCGACCGGGGCTGATCAGGCATCAGCCGCACGAGCCCACATGTCCGCACTGGGTGCAGTAGTCGCAGCCGTCCTTGCGGATGACCGCGTGCGCGCCACACTCACCACACTTCTTGCCGGCCATCACTGGCAGCGGCGCGGCGGCCAGATCGCTCTCCTGCTGCGGCAGCAGGGCGTCGGACTCGTAGGCCTCGTCGTCTTCGTCGGCTTGCGATAGGCGATCGGTAGCGCGGCGGTTGAAATCGTGGGCGGTGGCGCTGATGCGCCGCGCCTGGATGTTCTGGATGGCGTAGGCCACGGCTGCCACTTCGGAGTCGTGCCACATCGGCACCAGCGTGCCGTCTTCCTTCTGGTGCGTGCCCAGCCGTACCGGGCCACGGTCCCAGGCCACCTTGCGCATATCGCTGAGCGCGCGCTCCAGGAAGCCGCCACGCGCGGCCAGCGACAGCAGCCGCATGCTCGACGTGATCCACTGCTGCGACTCACCGCTTTGGCCCACGGGCATGAAGAACTCGATGGCGCGCTCGACCGTGCCCACGCCATTGGCCGCAGGCACCGGCAGGAACGACACCAGCAGGTACAGCGTCTTGTGCCCTTCCTGGGTCCAGTAGTCCACCTTCTCAGCCACCGCCGAAAGCGCGCCGGGCGGACGGCGTTCGATCACGGTGCGCATCGGGTCGATTACCGGAGCGGGTGCGGGTGGCGGTGGTGGTGCGGGCTCGACCTTGGCCGGGCTGGCGTCAAGCACCGATCCCAAAATGGCGTTGGGCCGGTAGGTTGCCAACCCCTTGAGGCGCGCGCGCCAGGCTTGCTGGTACAGGCCCTTGAAATCGTCGTAGGGGTAGTCGGCCGGCACGTTGACCGTCTTGGAAATGGCAGTATCCACCAGCGGCTGCACCGACTCCATCATCGCAATGTGGTCGGTCGCAGCCATCTCCAGGGCCGAGACAAAATACTCGGGCAACTTGTCCACGTTGCCACCCAACTCGCGGTACATGCGCCAGGCGTGGTCTTCCACCGCGTACTCGGAGGTGCTGCCGTCGGACTCGCGCTTCTTGCGCCGGTACATCCACGAGAACGCCGGCTCGATGCCGTTGGACGCGTTGTCGGCAAACGCCAGGCTGACGGTGCCGGTGGGCGCAATCGACAACAGGTGGCTGTTACGGATGCCGTGGGTGCGGATGGACTGCTGCAGTTCGGCGGGCAAGCGGCTGGCAAAGGTGCCGGGGGCGAGGTAGCCTTCGGCGTCGAATTTGGGGAACGCGCCTTTTTCGCGCGCCAGTTCCACCGAGGCGGCGTAGGCGGCATTGCGCATGCTGGTGGCAATGCGCGCGGCCATCTCGCGCCCGGGGGCGGCGTCATAGCGCAGGCACAGCATCGCCAGCACATTGCCCATGCCGGTAAAGCCCACGCCAATGCGGCGCTTGGCGGCGGCCTCGTCGCGCTGCTGCTGCAGGGGCCAGAAGGTCACGTCCAGCACGTTGTCAAGCGCGCGCACCTGGATCGCCACCGATTTCTCGAAGGCTTCAAAGTCAAATGTTGCAGCACCCGCAAAGCCAAACGGATTGCGCACAAAGCGCGGCAGGATGATGGGCCCGAGGTCGCAGCAGCCATAGGGCGGCAGCGGCTGTTCGCCACAGTTGTGGGCGTGCAGGCCGTTGGCATCAAAGGCGTGCACGTCCGACACGGTGACGTCAAACACTTCTTCAACGCCTTGCGGCTCGATCGACTCCACGGTAGCGGTAAAGCGCTCGCGGTTGAGGCCGCGCACAAAGCCCGCCAGTGCGGCGTCCAGACGCGCGGCCTTGTCGCTGTCGGAAAAGCCGATGCGCTGGGCAAACACCTGCAGGTTGTCGCCGCTGATCACCAGTTCGTGTTGCGCTTGCGTGTTGTAGTCGCGCTGGCCGCCCTTGCCATCGGGCAGGCAAGCCACCGACGCGCCACGCCGGTTGCGGTAGAGCGTGCTCGCCACGCCGTGGCGCAGCAGCATGCGTTGCGCGCTGCGCAAGAGCGCCTCGTCACTTTGCGACAGACGGATGCTGACGCCTTTGTCCTGCGTGCCCTGCACCGAGCCGTCGCTGTCAAACAGTCCGCGCAGCAAGCCCGCCACAAACGTGGAAGAGCCGCGCTCCATGGCGGGCGTGAGCGTCTTGTGGCCGGGCTCCATGCCCATCGACAACGCCAGGTCGCGCAAGGCACCCGAGGCCATACGCCGCTCTCCGCGCCCGGCTATCGGGCGCTGGAAACCGGCAAAGTCTGCGCGGTGCGGCAGTGTGGCGGCAGCCGCTTCGGCCGCTTCGATCACGCCTGCAACACCCGAGCGCGCCTGTATGGTTGCGCCGTTGGAGACATCCTTGAACTCCGCCGCCCAAACCGAGATCACGGCCTTGTCGACCTTGAGCGTGCCGTCGCCCACCAGCAGGCCCAGCAGATAGCCTTCGGCCTCGCTGCCAACGCCTTCCCAGCCGCCCAGGTTGCGGTGGTTTTGCAGCAGCACTTCGTCGCCAGCCTTGAGATCAGCGGCGGCAACCCATTCGGTCTGCATGACGTAGCGCGTCTTGCTGCAGACACGGCGCACGCGGTGGTCGGCGGTCAGGCGCAGGCCAAAGCCTTCGCGCGTTTGCAACGCCAGCACCGGCTTGTGTCCGGTAGAGAAAAATCCTTGACTTTCCACCGGGTAGGCGCGGCCATCAACCACCGCGACAAAGGGCTTGCCCACCAGATCACCCACCTGGGCAGCGCCCTCGCTGGTCATGACCCAGGTATCAGCCGTCACGCACGGGTTGGTGGCTTCAATCGACTCGCAGTAATGCAGGTTGTTGTCCCGGTTCATCTGGTCGAGGAACAGGATGCCGGGTTCGGCGAAATCGTAGGTCGAGCGCATCACGGTGTCCCACAAGGCGCTGGCTTGCAGCGTCTTGTACACCCACATGCCGTCGGCGCGCTGGTGCGCGCCTTGCGCCATCAGCGTTGCACCGGGCTTGGCGCGGTGCACCAGTTCCCAGGGCAGGTCGGCGTCGAGTGCCTGCATGAAGGTATCGGACACGCCGACCGACACATTGAAGTTGTTCCAGCGCCCCGGCGTGCGCTTGGCGGTGATGAACTCCAGTACATCGGGATGGTCGATGCGCAGCACGCCCATCTGCGCGCCACGGCGCGCGCCCGCGCTCTCAACGGTAGAGCACGACTGGTCAAACACATTGATGTAGCTGCATGGGCCCGAGGCCATTGAGGCCGTGGCCTTGACTTCGGCACCCCGCGGGCGGATGCGCGAAAAGTCGTAGCCCACGCCGCCACCACGGCGCATGGTTTCGGCCGCTTCGCGCAGCGCTTCGTAAATGCCGGGATAACCGTCGGCGTCAACCCCCTGGATGCAGTCGCCCACGGGCTGCACAAAGCAGTTGATCAGCGTGGCCTGGATCGAGGTGCCCGCCGCACTCATGATGCGCCCGGCACCAATGGCACCAGCGTGCAGGTTCTCCAAGAAGATGGCTTCGTACTTGGCGCGCTCGGGTTCGGCTTCGGCCGATGCCAGCGACTGCGCTACGCGCCGGTAGAGGTCGTCAATGCCGGTTTCGCCGGGCTTGAGGTATTTTTCCTGGAGCACATCGTGGCTGATGGGCTGGATGGGAATGAGGGCAGGGAGTGAGCCTAGTTTGTCTCGTTTCATGTGCGTCGTTTCTTCGATTGGAGCGGCCGGACAGAAGGTGCCCGGTGGTGGAAATTTCTGTGGTTTCTGACCAAGCCATGATGCTACTGGTAAAAACACCACCTCCCTTGCGCGAGAGCAAATTTTTGCTGAGTGTTCGGGGATGGAAGGCGCCTTAAAAGTGCGAGTGAGCAGGCGCTCGCTATGCTATCCATAGCTGCCTGCACATACGGCACAAGGCAGGAAGGCCTAAAACGTGGGAAATGTTTGAAATCCCACACAGACCAAGGGTTTTTACGGCTGGCTAACGCAAGCGCTTCATGTCCGTCTGGTATGGGTCATGGCTTGCGGCGGGCGCGTCGATCTTGAACACGCTCACCGCCTGCACCAATTCGTTGGCCTGGTTCTTGAGTGCACTGGCAGCAGCAGCCATCTCTTCGACCAGGGCGGCGTTTTGCTGCGTGACCTGGTCCATTTGCGAGACTGCCTCGCCCACCTGGGCCACGCCCATGGCTTGTTCGGCGCTGGCGCTGCTGATTTCGCCCATGATGGCCGTCACGCGACGGATGGACTCGACCACCTCGGTCATGGTGGCACCAGCCTGGTCCACCAAAGCGGTGCCCTGTGCGACGCGCTCGACGCTGGCGTTGATCAGCAATTTGATCTCCTTGGCGGCCTCTGCGCTGCGCCCGGCCAGCGAGCGCACTTCGGTGGCCACCACGGCAAAGCCGCGCCCCTGCTCGCCCGCGCGCGCTGCCTCTACTGCGGCGTTGAGCGC
The DNA here is from genome assembly GCA_903863395.1 of uncultured beta proteobacterium. GTDB lineage: Bacteria > Pseudomonadota > Gammaproteobacteria > Burkholderiales > Burkholderiaceae_C > Allorhodoferax. The sequence goes on along the minus strand of CAIPBW010000244.1, from coordinate 1,405 downwards.
CAGGATATTGGTCTGGAACGCAATGCCGTCGATCACGCTGATGATGTCGGCAATCTTGCGCGATGAGTCGTTGATGCCCTTCATGGTCTGCACCACCTGACCGACCACGTCGCCGCCCTGGATGGCCACGGTCGAGGCGTTCATGGCGAGTTGGTTGGCCTGGCGCGCGCTGTCGGCGTTTTGGCTCACGGTGCCACTGAGCTCTTCCATCGAGGCTGCGGTCTGCTCCAGCGCGCTGGCCTGGCTCTCGGTACGCGCCGACATATCGTTGTTGCCCTGGGCAATTTCGGCGCTGGCATTGGCCACCGATTCTGAGCCCGCGCGCACACTGAAGACCACCTGGATCAGACTCCCCCGCATGGTGTCGAGTGATGCCAGCAAATGCCCGATCTCATCGCTGGCGCGCGTTTGCGCCTTGGCGGTGAGGTCGCCCTCGGCCACGGAGCGCGCCACCTCCAGTGCCTGGCGCAGCGACACGGTCGTGGTGCGGGTAACAAGCACCATGATCCACACCACCAGCGCCAAAAGCACCGCCACCACCCCGGCACCGGTGGCCAACTCGCGCTGCGCCTGGGCCGCAGTCTGCTGCAGTTGACTGCGCAACGCGTCAAAGGCGGCGTTGATCAAGACAAACTGGACGTCGATGGTCTGGGTCATGGCCGCAAAGTAGTCGGCCGAAGGGTGGCTCAGCTCTTCGGCACGCACCACCTTTTCGTCCGCCAGACGCAGGCCGGTGTCGGTGGCGCTGACCGCGTTGGACAGTGCGCTGCCAAGCGTGGTCTTGAGCGCGGGGTTGGCCAGCGCCGCAAGATCGAAGTACTTGCGCGCCGATGCCATGCTGGTGCGAATGGCGTTGCCCAGGGTTTCGATGCGCAGCCGGTCTTCGGGCGAGGCGCTGCCGCGCACCAGCAAGGCCGAACCACGCGCACGGATTTGGCCCAGGCCCTCGGTCACACGCGGCATGTGCTGCAAGACGGCGGCTTGCAAGTAGTAGCCTGCGGCGTTGGGGTCCAGGCTGATGCCGGTGGTGTTGACCACGTCTTCGGCCAGCGCCAACTGCGCGGCAATCAAGGCGGTATGGCGCGCAAAGCTCTCACCGCCGTTGACCGCTTTGCCCGCCACGGCAGCAGAGAGCGCCTTCCAGTCGGCCGCCACCTGGCCCATGCTGACGTCAAGCCGCGTGTCGCCCAGTGCCGCGACGGAAGCCTGCGCCTTGGTGAGAGCCTGGCTGACATCGGCTTGCTTGGCCGCGCGCGCTGGCACTTGCGCCTCGTTGCCCGCCAGCACCACCGCCGACATGCCCCGGTGCTGCTGCGACAACTGGGTGAGCTTCATCAGGTCCTGAATCGGTGCCAGACCCGCCACCTCGCGCTGGGCCGTGGCGATGCTCTGCAGATTGCCGCGT
>CAIPBW010000243.1 GCA_903863395.1 uncultured beta proteobacterium | reverse complement strand
TGGCGTCGCATGAGCGGTCCTGCGCCGGATTCCGCATTGCAGCCGATCAGGGGCATGCCGGTGGAAGACTCAACCAGTAGACACAAGGAACTGGCAGACCAGAGTGAGTTGGCCCAAACATGAAACTATTTCAAAGGAGCAACTGATGGAAATCAAAATGCCTACGAACAAGGCACAAAGTTCAGAGCTTGTAGCAGAAGCTCTCTATACGTGCGTGACGTGCAAGGGGGAAGCCGGTCACATCCGATTGTTCGGCGACTTGTCTTCCTCGCAGGTTCAACGCGCCAGCTTTACCGGCACCCTGACAGCAGCAGTACCTACTGCTCAATTCCCTGATCTTCGTTCTGCCATCGAGCAGGGTGACGCCAGACGCTTGCACGGGCTTGACCTTGAGTACGCACCCTTCTACTGCCCCAAGTGCGATGCAGTCTATTGCGGCTCCCACTGGGTGAGATGGGACGTTTTTGATGACGACGGCTGGCACGACAGCATTCGTGGTCGATGCCCGAACGGCCATGAACGAATGCTGGAAGACTGAGCAGGCGATATGTCAACAATTACGAAGGACTGAATATGAAATCAATGAACGACATGGCCCGGCTGATCGACGCGGTGGAGTTCGCCGCCCGTAAGCACAGCACCCAGAAGCGCAAGGATGCGGATGCCAGCCCCTACATTAACCACCCGATTGCAGTCGCTTCGGTGCTGGCGGTGGAGGCTGGTGTGAGCGATTTAACGACCCTACAGGCTGCGATCCTGCATGACACCGTCGAGGACACCGAAACCACCTATGGGGAGCTTGTAGAGCGGTTTGGTGCAGCTGTTGCAGATGTTGTGATGGAGGTGACGGATGACAAAGCGCTGCCCAAGGACGAACGCAAGCGCTTGCAGATTGCCCATGCTCACAAGAAGTCAGAGCTGGCCGCGATGGTCAAGATTGCCGACAAGACCTGCAATCTGCGGGACATTGTCAGCAGTCCACCAGCCGGATGGTCTGATCAACGCAAGAGAGAGTATTTCGACTGGGCAAACGCGGTGGTGGATGGATTGCCAGTGGTCAATCAGGAACTGCTGGATTTGTTTGGCAGGGCGCATGCCACGATGACACAGGGTCACTGGAAGCCGTCACCCAGTCAGACAGGCCGAAAGAGAGTCGTATTGTGAGCAAGTATGACGATGGCTTACCGCCCGGCACAGCCAACGAAGGGGTGCTGGCTCAAAGAATGCCACGCCAGCTATACGACCTCCAGAACCTGCCGGAAGACCCGGTGATCAGACCGATGCTGATAGGCAATGTGCCGCGGCATCTGTGGCCGCAGGGTGTGATCACTCTGGATCAGGCGGTGGAGTTGATCAGGAGGTGTGGTGGGTCATGAACTTAGGTACTGATACAGCGTGAGCGTTGCATGACTGCTCGACCCACGCGCTACGGGAGGCTTTCAACGAGATATTCTTGCATTTCGCCAGCGGGACCAATGGCAAAGAGGCATGACTCACGGGCAATATTGAGTCTCCAAGTACGTCAAAATGGTATCCCAAATGGTATCCCACGGCACAATAAAAGAAAAAGGGTTAGCATGTACTTACACGCTAACCCTTGTCTTTACTGGTGCGGCTGGCAGGAATTGAACCCACGACCCCTTGGTTCGTAGCCAAGTACTCTATCCAACTGAGCTACAGCCGCGAAGGTGCGCAGTATAGCATAGGGGATTGCTTGCGCAGGCGGTGGTGCAGGTGTGCTGGTTCAGTGATGCAGGCCGAGCATTTGGCGCGCTTCAGCGGGGCTGGCGATGGCGCGGCCGGCGCGTTGGGCGCAGGCGGCCAGTTGGGTGATCAGGGCACCGTTGCCGCTGGCGCGCGTGCCATCGGGCAGGTAGAAGGTGTCTTCCAGGCCGGTGCGCAGCATGCCGCCAAGTTCGGCCGTCTTTTGGTGCACGGGCCAGATTTCGGCGCGGCCGATCAGGGTAGCTTGCCAGATGCTGTTGGGTGCCATCCACTGCGGCAGCAGCGCCAGCAGTGCCGCGTCGCACGGCATGCCCGAGGCCACGCCCATCACCAGGTTGTACTCGGCCCGGCCCATGTCAGGCTTGAGCATGCCAGCCTTGAGGTACATGGTGACCGAGCGCACGATGCCCACGTCAAAACACTCAAACTCGGGGTGCGTGCCGCACTCGTGCATCACGTCCAGAAACTGCTGCACCTTGGAGACGGGGTTGTCAAACACCATCGGTGGCCAGGCCCAGTTGCCGTCTTCCTTGATCTTGAGGTAGTTCAGGCTACCGGCATTGCAGGCCGCAATCTCGGGCTTGACGCGGCGTATGCAGTTAAGCGGCCCCGAAATGTCTTTGCCCACCACGCCGGTGGTGAGGTTGATGATGACGCCGGGGCAGGCTTGGCGAATGGCGTCCACCACGGTCTGCGCCACATCGGGGTCCCAGCTTGGCATGTGGCCCAAGCCGTCTTCCTGCATGCGCAGGTGCACGTGCATGATGCTGGCACCGGCGTTGAAGGCGTCGCGCGCCTCGGCGGCCATTTGCGCGGGCGTTACCGGCACCGGGTGTTGCTTGGGGTTGGTCAGCACGCCGGTGAGCGCGCAGGTAAGAATGGCTTTGTCCATGATGTTTTCTCCAGGGCTTATTCCGCAATTTCCAGTTCCACCAGCAAGGCGCCAGACTCCACCTGATCCCCCGCCTTGGCGTGCACCGCCAACACGGTGCCAGCGGCCTCGGCGGCAAGCCACATTTCCATCTTCATGGCTTCCACGCAAACCATTTGCTGGCCCACGCTCACCACCGCGCCCGGTGCCACCAGCACCTGCGTCACGCGCCCGGCCACGGCCGAACACGCGCGGCTGGCATCGCGCAGGGCGTCGGCATTGGGAAAGGCCGACACCTCGCTAAACAGATACGCCTGCCCGTCCAGCGCCAGATGCAGCGCCCCGGCCACGATCACCGCCACGGCACGCGCGCTCACGCCGTTGGCGCTATAGCGCAGCACGCCGTCCTTGAAGCTTTGCACCTGCAGGTCCACGGTGTCGCCAGCGTGGGTGACCGCCACCGTGCCATGGCGGTCGGGGTGCACGCGCAGCGCGCGCACCACCTGGTCGGATTGCAGCGTGATGTCAAACGCGGCCACGCTGTTGGAGCGCCAGCTTGCGCCATGCTGCAGGGCAAAGGCCAGCGCGGCCACGCGCCAGGCATGGTCGTCCACCGCCGGAGGCTGCAACAGGGGTTCGCCCTGGTCTTGCCACTGGTCGATCAGCGTGGTGGTCATCTGCGCCTGGCGGAATGCGCTGTGGTTGAGCAAGTCACCCAGAAAGCGCGCGTTGTTCTTCAGCCCCAGCAGGGGCGCGTTGCGCAGGGCGGCACGCAGGCGGCGGATGGCGTCGTCGCGGTCGCGCCCATGGGCAATTACCTTGGCCACCATCGGGTCGTAGTAGGGCGAGATCACGCTGCCCTGGCGAATGCCGCTGTCAATACGCACCCCGGCGTGCAGCGCCTGCTCGGGCTGCCACCAGAGCACGGTGCCAGTCTGCGGCGCAAAGCCGGTGTAGGGGTCTTCGGCATACAGGCGCACTTCAATCGCGTGGCCGTTGCAATGGATGTCGCTTTGCTGCACCGGCAGTGGCTCGCCCGAGGCCACGCGCAACTGCCACTCCACCAGGTCCAAGCCGGTCACCATCTCGGTAACGGGGTGCTCCACCTGCAGCCGCGTGTTCATCTCCAGAAAGTAGTGGTGCAGTTGCTCGTCCACGATGAACTCCACCGTGCCCGCACCGCGGTAGCCCACGGCCAGCGCAGCCGCCACGGCGTCGCGCCCCATGGCCGCACGCATGGCGGGCGTTGCCACGGGCGAGGGGGCCTCTTCAATCACCTTTTGGCGTCGGCGCTGCGCGGTGCAGTCACGCTCGCCCAGGTAGACGGCGTTGCCGTGCGCGTCAGCAAAGATCTGGATTTCGATATGGCGGCCGTTGTCTATCAGGCGCTCGAGCATCAGCGTGCCGTCACCAAAGGCGCTGGTGGCTTCGCGCCGCGCGCCTTCAATGCCCTGCGCCAGCTCGGCCGCAGAGCGCACCAGGCGCATGCCGCGCCCGCCGCCACCGGCCACGGCCTTCACCAGCAGCGGGTAGCCCAGCGCCTGCGCTTGGGCTGTGAGTTCGGCGTCGCCCTGCTCCTGCCCCAGGTAGCCCGGCGCACACGGCACACCGGCCTCCAGCATGGCGCGCTTGGCGCGTGCCTTGTCGCCCATGGCGGCAATGGCGCTGGCCGGTGGGCCGATGAACACCAGGCCCGCATCCACGCAGGCTTGGGCAAAGGCGGCGTTCTCGCTCAAAAAGCCGTAGCCCGGGTGCAGCGCATCGGCACCGGTGGCGCGTGCCGCTGCCAGCAGCGCCTGCACGTTGAGGTAGGAGTCGGCTGCGGGCGCGGGGCCCAGGTGCACGGCTTCGTCGGCCAGCAGCACGTGCGGGGCATCGGCGTCGGCATCGCTGTACACCGCCACCGTGCGGTAGCCCAGGTTGCGCGCCGTTCGCATCACGCGGCAGGCAATCTCGCCCCGGTTGGCAATCAGTATCTTGGAAAATGTCATGGCAAAGCCCATTGTGGTTTGCGTTTTTGAATGAAGGAGGTCATACCCTCGATGCCTTCAGCGCCTTGCGCCGAGCGCGAAAAAATGGCCGCCGCCTCGTGCACCAGTTCTTGCGGCGCTTGCCACTGCGCCCTGGTCATCAAGGCCTTGGTGGCCGCCAATGCACCGGGCGCGCAGGCCAGAATATCGGACAGCACTTGGGCCAGCGCGCTCACCAGCGCATCGGCGGGCACCACCTGGTGCACCAGGCCGCAGCGCAGGGCGGCGTCGGCATCGAGCCGCCCGCCAGTCACCGCCAGGCGCTTGGCCTGCGAGTAGCCCAGGCGCTCCACCAAGAAAGGGGCAATTTGCGCGGGCACCACGCCCAGGCTGGTCTCGGGCAGGCGAAAGCTTGCGCTCGGGCTGGCAATAGCCACATCGGCCACGCAGGCCAGCCCCAGGCCGCCGCCCATCACCGTGCCCTCCAGCAACGCCACCACGGCCAGCGGGGTTTGGGCATAGGCCACACACAGCGCGCCAAACTCGGCATTCACTTCGGCAATGGCGTCGGTGGTGTCACCAGGGGCGCGCTGCATCAAGCGCATGCGCGCGCCGGCCATGTCCTTCAGGTCCGCCCCCGCGCAAAAATGCCCACCGGCACCGCGCAGCACCACCACGCGCACGGCGTCCGGCTGCCCAGCGCGCGCCTGTGCTGCCTGCAGCACCTGGCGCAGTTGCGCCACCATGGCCAGCGACATGGCATTGCGCGACTCGGGGCGATTGAGGGTAACGTGCAGCACCGCGCCCTGTTGTTCGGCGCGCACGGCATCGGGTTGGCTTGCCGCTTGCATCAGGATTTGCCCGGCAGCGTGCCTTCGAGCTTGCAGATGATGCCCAGCATGATTTCGTCCGCGCCGCCGCCAATCGAGATCAGGCGGCCATCGCGGTACGACTGCGAAATGGGGTTGTCGGCGGTAAAGCCCATGCCGCCCCAGTACTGCAGGCAACTGTCGGCCACTTCGCGGCTCAGGCGTCCGGCCTTGAGCTTGGCCATGGAGGCCAGGCGTGTGACGTCCTTGCCACCCACGTAGGACTCTACCGCCTGATAGGTGAGGGCGCGCAGCGCCTCTACCTCGGTGCGCAGTTCGGCCAGGCGGAAGTGCACCACCTGGTTGTGCAGGATGGGTTTTCCAAAGGTATGGCGCTGGCGCGTGTAGTCAATGGTCTGGTCAATCAGCCGGTCGAGCGAGCGCAGGCTGCCCGCCGCGCCGTAGAGCCGCTCTTCCTGGAACTGCAGCATTTGCAGCATGAAGCCCAGGCCCTCCTGGCCGATCAGGTTCTTTTGCGGCACGCGCACATCGTCAAAAAACAGTTGCGCGGTGTCGCTGGAGTGCATGCCGATTTTTTCGATCTTGTGGCGCGTCACACCCGGGCTGTCCAGGGGCACCATGATCAGCGACTTGTTCTTGTGCGGCGCGCCTTCGCTGGTGTTGGCCAGCAGGCAGCACCAGTCGGCCTGCATGCCGTTGGTGATCCACATCTTGGAGCCGTTGATGATGTAGTCGCCACCGTCCTTGCGCGCAGTGGTTTTGAGGGCGGCCACGTCGGAGCCGCCCCCGGCTTCGCTTACGCCAATGCAGCCCACCAGGTCGCCCGCAATGCTGGGCGCAAGAAACTCGTGGCGCAGTGCGTCCGAGCCAAAGCGCGCCAGTGCGGGCGTGCACATATCGGTCTGCACCCCGATGGCCATGGGCACGCCGCCGGCGTTGCACTCGCCCAGCGCTTCGGCCATCACCATCGAGTAGCTGAAGTCCAGCCCCATGCCACCAAACTCCGTGGGGTACTTGATGCCCAGCAGGCCCAGGTCGCCCATCTTCTTGAACACCTGGTGCGCGGGGAAGATGCCGGCTTTTTCCCACTCGGGCAAAAAGGGATTGATTTCGTTGGCGACAAACTTGCGCACGGTGTCGGCAATCTGTTCGTGTTCGGGCGTGAATTTCATGCTGGATTCCTTTTGGGGTGATGGCGTCGGTGTGTGGAAGGTGTGGCCTACATGCGGGCCACGCCAAAGGTGTTGGGGTGCAGGGTGCGCTGGTCGGCTTGCGCAGCCAGGTCGAGGCACAGCGCCAGGATGCGGCGGGTGTCGCGCGGATCGATGATGCCGTCGTCCCACAGGCGTGCGGTGCCAAACAGCGCGGCAGATTCTTTGTCCAGGCGCAGGCGCAGGCCGTCGGACATGGCCTTCAAGGCTTCTTCGTTGGCCTGCATGCCCATGCGCTCGACCTTGGCACGGTTGACGATGTCCATCACCTTGGCCGCCTGGGCACCGCCCATGACGGCGGTGCGCGCGGTGGGCCAGGCAAAGATGAAGCGCGGATCAAAGCCACGCCCGCACATGCCGTAGTTGCCCGCGCCGTAGGAGCCGCCGAGCACAAAGGTGAACTTGGGCACACGCGCGTTGGCTACCGCCTGGATCATTTTGGAGCCGTGCTTGATGGCACCGCCGCGCTCGGCCGCCGAGCCCACCATGTAGCCGGTGGTGTTTTGCAAAAAAACCAGCGGCGTGTTGGTCTGGTCGCACAACTGGATGAACTGCGCCGCCTTGGTGGAGCCGGTGGGCTGAATCGGGCCGTTGTTGCCCAGAATGCCCACCAGAGCCCCGTGCACACGCGCGTGGCCGCACACGGTGTCGGCGGCGTAGCTGGCCTTGAATTCGAGGAAGTCGGAGCCATCGACCAGCCGCGCAATGACTTCGCGCACGTCGTAGGGCTCGCGCTCGTCGGCGGGCACGATGCCCATCAGCTCCTGCTCGGCAAACAGCGGCTCGGCCCAGGTGGTGGCTGCGGGCAGGCTATCCCACTTGAGCTTGTCCATCACCTCGCGCGCCATGGCAATGGCGTGGGCGTCGTCTTCGGTCAGGTACTCGCCCAGGCCGGTGACTTGCGCGTGGGTTTCGGCACCGCCGAGCTCGTCGTCGGTGCAGTCTTCACCAATGGCGGCCTTCACCAGCGGCGGGCCGGCCAGGTAGATGCTGGAGCGCCCACGCACCAGAATCACGTAGTCCGACAGGCCCGGCAGGTACGCGCCCCCGGCGGTGCTGGAGCCATGCACCACCGAGATTTGCGGCAAGCCCATGGCCGACATGCGCGCCTGGTTGGCAAAGCTGCGCCCGCCTTCGATAAAGATTTCGCTCTGGTACATCAGGTTGGCGCCGCCGCTCTCGACCAGGTTGATCAGCGGCAACTTGTTTTCTTGCGCGATTTGCTGGGCGCGCAAGGCCTTCTTGAGCCCCATGGGCGCCACGGTGCCGCCCTTGACGGCGCTATCGTTCACCGACACCAGGCAGCGCTTGCCCGCCACCACGCCCACGCCGATGATGGAGCCGCCGCCCAGCACCGACTTCTTGCCATCGTCGTCGTGCATGTTGAGCCCGGCCAGGCGGCTGAGTTCCAGAAACGGCGTGCCCCGATCGAGCAGGCGCGCGAGCCGCTCGCGCGGCAGCAACTGGTTGCGCTTTTCGAACTTCTCGCGCTTGGATTCAGACTCGGCAATCACCATGCCTTCGAGGCGCTGCACCTCGGCCAGCAGTTCGCCCACACGGCGGGCGTTGGCAGAAAAGGCGTCAGAGCGTGGATTGATCTTGGAACGAAGGGCAGGCATGGGCACGGATCCTTGGAACGGAATGGCGCTATTAGAATCCATGGTGACGTTAACGTCAACCAAGTATCGTATAGGTGTTTATACTGTGCCTAACGTCATGCAAGCCTGCTAGCATTCACGCCGTCTGCCCCACTTGCAGTTTCCACCACCCACGAAGGATTTGCCATGTCTCTTGAAACCATTACCCAAGCCATCCGCACCAAGGTTGGTGCCGACAGCGGTCTGAACGCCACGCTCAAATTCGACATGGGTGCCGACGGCGTCGTCGTGATCGACGGCAAGTCCACCCCCAACACCGTGAGCAACGACAGTGTCGATACCGACTGCACCGTGGGCATCACCATGGACAACCTGCAAGCCATGCTCGACGGCGAGCTCGAACCCGCCACCGGCTTTATGGCGGGCAAGCTCAAGGTCGCGGGTGACATGAGCGTGGCCCTGCGCCTGCAACGCGTGATCTGAGCAACGCCTGGCGCAGCGTGAAGAAAGCATCCTCGGCCAACGCCCAGGCCTTTGTGGACTCGCACCGCGACGAGGGTGCGACCGAACTCTTTGGCATTACCGAGTTGTGCCGCGAGTTTGGCATCACGCTGCGTGCCCTGCGCTTTTACGAAGACAAGCAACTGGTTACGCCACGGCGCATCAACGGTGCGCGCGTTTACACCCGGCGCGACCGGGCACGCCTGTCGCTGATCCTGCGCGCCAAGGCCATTGGATCGCCGCTGTCCGAAATCAAGCGCTACCTCGACCTGTATGGCGACCAGGGCGAAGGCCGCGCACAGCAACTGCGCTACGTGATTGAGCGCACCGACACCGAGATTGCCGAACTCGAAAAAAAACGCGCACGCATTGACGAAACCCTGGCCGAACTGCGCGTGATCAACGCCACCTGCCGCAAGAACCTGCAGGCGCAGGAACCAGCGCGCAAGGCGTAAGCGTGCTCAGGGCGGTGGCTGGAACACGCGCACCCGGTTGCGCCCAGCTTCTTTGGCCTGGTACATGGCCATGTCGGCCCACTTGAGAATATCGATCTGGCTGGCATCCAGGCCAACAAACAGCGCCAGCCCGATACTGGCCGTGCAATGGTGCTCAATGGTCCCGTGCGCAGACGCGTCGCTGTGCACCGCAAGCAAATAGGGTTCGCAAAGCGCGTGCCGAATTTTTTCGGCAATGCGCTCGGCCAGCACGCTTGCAGCCGCGCGGTCTGCGCTCAAGTCGCCAAGCATCACCACAAACTCATCGCCCCCGAAACGCGCCACCGTGTCGATCTCGCGCACCGCCCCTTTGAGGCGGCGGGCCGCCTCCTGCAGCAGCAAGTCGCCCACCTCGTGGCCATGGGTGTCGTTGAGCGGCTTGAAGTTATCCAGGTCCAGAAATATCACCGCACCAAAGCGCCCACTGCGCTTGCTCGCCGCCATGGCCAGGCTCAACCGGTCGTTGAGCAAACGGCGGTTGGGCAGTTGCGTCAAGGTGTCGTAAAAGGCCAGCGTCCTGATTTCTTCCTCGGCCAACTTGCGGGCCGTGATATCGGTCAGAGCGGCCACGTAGTTGGTGACTTCATGGTTCTCGTCCTTGACCGCGGTGATCATCAGCCACTCTGGAAATGTCTCCCCGGACTTGCGGCGGTTCCAGATTTCGCCCTGCCACTGGCCGCTTTGCTCCAGGCTTTGCTCCATGGCACGGTAAAACTCCGCATCGTGCCGCCCGGACTTGAGCAGGCGCGGCGTCTGGCCGATGGCCTCTTCGGAGCTGTACCCCGTGATCTCGGAAAAAGCCCGGTTGACGCGCAGGATTGTTTTCTGCGCATCGGTGATGAACATGCCTTCCTGCGACTCAAACGCTGTGGCAGCAATGCGCAGCTGCTGCTCCGAGCGCTTGCGGTCGGTAATGTCCATATAGGTCGTGACAAAGCCGCCATGGGGAAGTGGCACGCCGCGAATCTCCAACGCTACACCGTTGGGGCGCACCCGCTCAAACTTGTGCTGCTGAAAGTTACGGGCGCGCTCAACAATGTCGTGAATGATGGTTGCGGGGTCGCCAGCGCCGTAGTCGCCACGCTCGGTATTGAAGCGGATGAAGTCTTCGAACGAGATATTCTTCTTGTCAAACAGCGCGTCGGGGAGCTCCAGCAACTCTCTGAACTTGCGGTTGTGCGCCACTAACTGCAGGCTGGCATCAAACAGCGAGATGCCGCCGGGGAAGTTTTCGACAATGGTCGACAGCGTGCTGTTTTGCTGGAGCAGTTGCTCTTCGATCTCCCGACGCTTGCTGATATCGCGCCAGATGCAATAGATGACCTGCCGACTCCCCAAACTCGCCAGCGAGAGCGTGACCTCGGCGACAAAGTTCTCGCCGTTGGCGCGGGTATGCGTCCACTCGAACCGGTGCAAACCCTTTTCCTTGGCCTGGGCCATCATCTGCTCTGCCTTGCGGTACGAGTCCTGCCCATCGGGCTGGGTGGGTGGAGAGAGCCTGGACGGGTGCAGGTTCAACATTTCGTCGCGGGTTGCGTAGCCCAGCGTCGCGATCGCCGCCTGATTGCATTCAACGAAGCGGTTGCCATCAATGATCCAGGCAGGGTCGGGCGACAACTCAAATAGCTGCTTGAACAAGTTCTGGTCAGCGCCGGGGGCTAATAAGGACATTCGCGTGGGATGGTGTTCGCCGGATCATGCCACCTTCGGTGGCGCGGGGCAATCAGGGTAGTACGGTGCAGTGGTTCTGTGCAAAGGCCTCTGCAGGATTGCGTTGGAGAGGTTAGACTCATACCGCACACCTCAGGAGTACCACGGTGCCTTGGTACGAAACACAAGCGCTTTTGCCAATTGCGAGGGAGTATGTCAATGTCTGTTGGAAAAGTTGGCCGAAACGACCCTTGCACCTGCGGCAGCGGCAAAAAATACAAGCACTGCTGCGCCAAGTCTGGTACTGGGCATTCGTCAAGTTCTCCATCTTCAAACACCCACATCACCAACACCTTCAATGCCGCGCGCCAGCTGCACCAGGAAGGACAGTTGCTGGAGGCCAACGCTCTCTACCAGCAAGTTCTTGAGCATGATCCGGGCCATGCGGAAGCGCTCCACATGGTGGGGTGCATTGCCTCGCAATCCGGTCTTTACGACATTGCCGTCGAGTTGATCGGACAGGCACTCAAATCGATGCCAAGGTCGGCCCAGGCGCACAACAACCTGGGCGGCGCCCTCAAGGGCTTGGGCAAGGCCGATGAAGCCATTGCAAGTTTTAGACGCGCCTTGCAAATCAACCGCGCCTACCCGGACGCGCATCACAATCTTGGAACGGTGCTCAGGGAGCAAGGACACTGGAGTGAAGCGATCTCGGAGTTTCGTGCCGCACTGGCACTCAAGCCTGACTACGCCAAGGCACACTCGAATTTGGCACTTGCACTGATGAATTGCCGCCAGTACGGAGAAGCTGTGAACAGCTTCAGAAGCGCATTGCGCCTGCAACCCTTTGACAATCTCGTGCACAGCAACCTCTTGCTGTGCCTCCAGTACGCTCCGGGGCTGATTGCGCGCGAAATATTTTCCGAAGCAGTCGCATTCTCTGAGCGATTCGAGGCACCGCTCCAAGCCAGCTTGCGCCCACATGACAACGCCCCGGACCCGGAGCGCGTGCTCAAGGTCGGCTATGTATCGGCTGATTTTCTGGGCCACTCGATCGCGAACTTTATTGAGCCCGTGCTCGCCAGCCATGATCGATCCAGGTTTCGGATTTATGGCTACTACAACCGCGCTTTACGCGATCAGCACACTGACCGCATAGCGGCACAGATGGATCAATGGCTCGAATGCCATGCGATGAGCGACGACCAGCTTGCCGAGCGTATCCGCGCCGATGGCATCGACATACTGATCGACTTGTCGGGCCACACCTCGCTCAACCGCTTGCTCACCTTTGCGCGCAAACCTGCGCCCGTTCAAGCAAGTTGGATGGGTTACCCGGGAACCACCGGCCTGCGGTCCATGGACTATTTTTTGGCCGACCGCTACCTGTTGCCGAACGGCGAATTTGATGACCAATTTACCGAAGCGATTGGCAGACTTCCAGCACAAATTTCTTTCCGTCCGTTTCAGGATGCCCCCGATGTCAACGATTTGCCAGCGTTGCAAAATGGGTTCATCACCTTTGCGAGTTTCAATAGTACGGACAAGATTGGCCGCTCGGTCGTAGCGCTCTGGTCTCAACTGCTACGTGCGCTGCCGGACGCACAACTCGTACTGGGAGCCATGCCCGACGATGGCAAGAACGCTGGACTGGAGAAGTGGTTTGCGCAAGAGGGAATCGCGCGCGACCGGTTGCACTTTTATGGCAAGTGCTCCATGAGCGACTACCTCAAGCTGCACCACCTTGTGGACATTCATCTGGACGCATTCCCCTACAACGGGGGAACTACAACTTGGCACGCCATCTGGATGGGTGTGCCCTCGCTCACCCTGGCAGGTGCCACTGCGGCGGGACGCACTGGCGCTTGCATTCTTGGACATATGGGTTTGCAGGAGTTCGTGGCACACAGCGAGGAAGACTTTGTTTCCAAAGGCGTGGCGTGGGCAAGAGATGTTAAGGGCCTTGCCAACTTGCGAGCCACCCTGCGTCAGCGTTTCCGTGACTCCGCACCTGGCAAGCCTGCTCGCATCACTGCCAATCTGGAGGCTGCCCTGCGCATCATGTGGCGACGCTGGTGCGACGGACTACCACCACAACCATTTGACGTACCCAACGAAGAGCCCGCCACTGAATCAGGAGAGCATGCGCCATGACACTTCCAAGTCGAAAGGGTGGGATCTACATCACGCAACCTACGCTGCCACCAATGGCGGAGTTCATCCCCTACCTTGAGAAAATCTGGGACAGCAAGTGGCTCACCAACTGCGGCCCTTTCCATCAGCAGTTTGAGCAGGCCCTGTGCGAACACTTGGGCGTTGAAAGGCTAGCACTGTTCACCAACGGCACCCTGGCACTGGTGACGGCGCTCCAGGCCCTGCGCATCAGTGGCGAAGTCATCACCACACCCTATTCCTTCGTCGCCACCGCGCACTCGCTCTTGTGGAATGGCATCAAGCCGGTCTTTGTCGACATTGACCCGCAAACCCTCAACCTGGACCCCGACAAAATAGAGGCCGCAATCACTCCGCAGACCACCGCCATCATGCCGGTGCATTGCTACGGTCACCCCTGCGCGGTGGATCGCATTCAGAGAATCGCCGACAACTATGGCCTCAGAGTGATCTACGATGCGGCACATGCCTTTGGGGTGGAAGACGAAGGGGGGAGCGTGCTCCGACATGGCGATCTGTCGATACTGAGCTTTCATGCCACCAAGGTGTTCAACACGTTCGAGGGAGGTGCCATCGTCTGCCCCGACAAGAAGACCAAGGAGCGCATTGACCATCTTAAAAACTTCGGGTTCGTCGACGAGGTCACCGTGGTCGCGCCCGGCATCAACGGCAAGATGAGTGAATTCAATGCTGCCCTGGGCATGCTGCAACTCAAGGGAATCGATGCTGCGATTCAAAAACGCAAGTTGATCGACGCGCGCTACCGTGAAGGTTTGTCGGATACAAAAGGCATCTACATGCTCAGCAGCGTTACAGAGAAAGTGGCCAACTACGCGTATTTCCCGATTCTGGTGCGCCCAGACTACACACTCTCGCGCGATGCGTTATTCCAGAAGCTCCAGCAAAATGGCATTTTTGCCCGTCGCTATTTCTTCCCGCTGATCAGCGACTTCCCGATGTACCGCGGTTTGCCTTCGGCCGCTTCGGCCAACCTGCCCGAGGCTACCCAAGTGGCGCGCGAGGTGATTTGCTTGCCGATATACCCTGATCTGCCTGACGAGCAGGTCGATCTTGTTGTCAACCTTATCCGCGGATGAGCACCAGCAAAAGGCTGGCGATCATGCAGCCCTACTTTCTGCCCTACATCGGTTATTTTCAACTGATCGCCGCCGTTGACAAGTTCGTTGTGTATGACGATGTCAACTACATTAAGCGCGGGTGGATCAATCGCAACCGCATATTGCTCAATGGAGTTGCGCACACATTCACCGTGCCGGTACGCCATGCAAGTCAGAACACCCGCATTTGCGATTTGGAGTTGTCCATCGATGAACTCTGGCGCAGCAAGCTGTTGCGCACACTCAAGCAGGCCTATGCCAAGGCCCCCTGCTTTGAGCAAGTTTCGCCGTTGATCGACCAAGTGATCAGCTACCCAACCAAATCACTGTCGGACTACCTGCTTCACAGCCTGCGTGTGCTTGTGGGATACCTCGGGCTGGAAACCGAACTCGTCAACTCATCCTGCGTGTACCGCAATGCCGAACTCGCGGGCCAAGCCCGCATCTTGGACATTTGCAAACAGGAGCAGGCCGACATCTACGTCAACCCCATGGGAGGCGTTGATTTATACCGCCGCGACCGCTTTTCCGATGCAGGGGTGACGCTGCAATTCCTGCGCCCCCGGCCTACCAGCTACGCGCAAGGCAATGGCATCCATGTGCCCTGGCTATCGATAGTCGATGTTCTCATGTTTAACGAACAAGCCGCAGTCAAGGGTATGCTGACTGAAGCAGACGTGACGTAAATGATTCAAAAGGTGACCACGTGATACAAGAACCACAATCCCCGGTACGCGCCGGGCTAGAGCCGACTTTGCTGATCTTTCCGGCCACCCACCCGGACGGATTGCAGTTCATTGAGGCATTGCGGGATCGAGGCGAGAACTTCGTCGCGGCAACTTCTGAATGGAGTGCACAAACTGCAAGAGAGGTGGACGAATTGATCGTCCTTCCGTACGTGCATGAGCCGACATTCCAGGCGCGCTTCCTCAGTCTTCTTGAGCAGCGCAACATTACACGCATCTATGCGCCGGTTGCCGCCGTGCATTCATGGCTAAGTCACTTCATCGAGAAGAACCGCGTCCCGGTGCGTCTGATCGGACTCTCCCCGATTCAGCGAGAGCAAAGTCGCTTCCAAAAACTCAAGGCCAAGGTTGCTGGTTACCGAGGATTCATCGACGATTGCGCCGGGGGCGCAAGCGATTTGAGCGATCTTGAAATTGCCGCCGTGTTGCGTTTGGCAAGCACCATCTACGGCGAGTCTAATGAAGAAAAGATTGCAGCCATGATGGCCATATTCTCAAGCGCCCCGAAAGGCGACGTGATTGAAATTGGCACTTTGGTCGGCAAGTCGGTGGCCGTTTTGCTGTGGCTCGCACGGCGCTACCAAGTCGGCAATGTTTTATCGATTGACCCCTGGCGGACAGACGCGGCAACCCAACACGATTCACCTGAAACGGTGCGCGTCCACATGATCAGCGAATGGGACTTTGGCTTGGTGCCAGAGATCTTCATCACCAACCTGCTGCAACTTGGTGGTGGCTGCTTCAACTATCTTCAACAAGAGTCTGAGCAGGGCTTCCAGACATTTCAACGTGACCGCGCCATTGAAAGCCAGGCGTTTGGACGGATTGGTTACCAGGGCAGGATTTCGGTCATCCACATTGACGGCAACCACGACTATGACAAAGTCAAGCTCGATTGCGACCTGTGGTTGCCGTTGATGGCAGAGGACGGCTGGCTCATCCTGGACGACTACCAGTGGATACACGGAGACGGCCCCCGTCGCGTAGGAGACGCGTTGCTGGTGGAATACGCAAACAACATCGAACGTTCGTTCACTTGCGGCAAAGCACTATTCGTCAAGTTTCACCCATAGTCCGAACAAGGCGGCGACGTTCATCCATCCAATGCCACAACGCGCCAGTCAAGGCTCAACCATGCTTCCTGCCAGATCACTCCGCGGCGTGGGATTGATATTGCCAAGGCGTATGGCTGAGCCTTTGTGCTTCACCACAATCTGCCCACCCGAGACGGCCATAATTTCCCCATGAGCAGCTTGGTCGAACCTGTCAAACGCAGCGGTTCCATCCATCACTTCACCCCCAAATGCCCGGTAGCACACTCCTCTGACAACGAACTCGAGCCCCCTGCCAGGCGTGTTGTATGCCCGCAGTCGCGCCACCAAGTCCTCTGCACTTTCGTCCTGACGGTATCTGGCCTCGGTCGGTGCAGCCGAGAAGCAAATGGGGCCGCCCTCTAACTCCCTCGGCACAGATTCGCATCGGGCAAAGTTGCGCTTGAGCGCTGCTTCAAAAACGATGGGTTCCAATTTGAAACACATGCTGTAAAGCAGCCTGGCGTCCAACCCATCGAAGTATTTGATCGGCAGTTGGGAAATGATCGCACCCGTGTCTACGCCATCATCCATGTGGTGACATGTCACCCCGGAATCACGCCGATAGAGTATTGCACCGCGGATCGGATCGGCGCCGCGTAAATCTGGCAAAAACGATGGGTGAATGTTGACAAACTTTGCGTTCGGGAACTGCTCTTTCAGCGCCGTGATCGGCAGGATATAGGGGCAGCCGCACGAAACCAGCACATCGAAACGCGATTGCTTAATGAGTTCAAGAGCTTGCGCTTTGGAACCAAATGACGCGAACGGCAACGCAAACTGCAAGGCATCACGTTCGAGCCACGACCCTTGCGGGCAAAGCACACCGCTGATATGCAAGCCAATGTCCACCAAGCGGCGCAAGACAGCGCTGCGATTGCCAACATAGAGATACATCGGTTGATGGCTCATTACCCAAAAATCCCATTCAGTTGGCAAGTTCTATGGGCATAAATAGGGCTCCTTGAGGGTAGGATTTGCACAAGGACGCCCAATTGTGTGCAATTGCACCTTCGATGGCAAGCTGTTCAAACTCCCCAAAAAAGGGTGAAAGCCTTTATTCATGCGGGAAAGGGAATGGTAGGGCGTGAGTGACTTGAACACTCGACCAAAGGATTATGAGTCCTCTGCTCTAACCAACTGAGCTAACGCCCCAACCGAAGGCGTGATTGTAAAGGGCTGCCCTCAAGTTTCCCCCGTTCCAACCGATCCTGCCCCAGAGCGGGAATCGGTTTCCCGAGGTAGCGCCTGGAACAAGGCGCACTTTATGTATCTACAGGGACGGCAATGATCACTTCGGCAAGTTTGACGACAACTCCCCGGATGGGGGTCTTTTTCCCCGTCCAGACAGGCATTCTTCGGGTTGGATATGATTGGTTTCCCTCAAGCAACCTGTCACACGACCATGTCATACCTGAAATTTCTCAACCTCGCCCAAGCAATTCGTTCGCTGCCCAGCTTTCCAAGCATGGACTCCTGCGAGGAAGTTCTGCTCAACACCCTGGCCCGCAAATGGGACGCAGGCCAGCAAGTCACCGTGGTGGAGGCCATGAATATGCTGCCTGATACCTCGCCCAGCACGGTACACCGGCGCCTCAAGACGCTGCGCAAGAAGAAGTTCATTGCGCTCGAAGGCGACCAGATCGACAACCGCATCAAGTACGTCATTGCGACGCCACTCTCCAAGAAGTATTTCAGCAAGATGGAGGAGTGTCTGGTGAAAGCGGTTGGATGAACATCAATCGCAATCTGCTGGTCGTGCTGGGCACTGCATGTGCCTACGGCCTGCTTTTTGAGCTTAATCGTGTTCTGTTTTCGTCGTTCGCGTTCTCAAGCAGCGTGGACTGGATCTTTCTGCCAAGCGGCTTGCGCCTGGCCTTCATTCTGGTGTTTGTGCAGTGGGGCGCGGTGGGGGTTGCCATCGCGTCCGCCCTGCTGACCTATTTTTTCCAAACCGATGAGAGTATCGTCAACGCCCTCCTGACCGGGGCGATCTCCGGGTTGGGGCCGCTGCTGGCGCGCCAGGTTTGCATTGACCTGCTCAAGTTGGACGCCCATTTGCGCGACCTCAACACCGCCACCCTGATCAAAACCGCAGCCGTGTTTGCCCTCTTCAGCTCGCTGCTGCACCAGGTCTGGTACACATGGATCGGCCAGACCAGCAGGTTTATCGACGCCACCATCGCCATGGCCACGGGCGACTTTCTGGGCACCGTCATCGTGCTGTATGCAGCCAAGTTTGTGCTGACCAACATACTGCCGTCGGTGGCAATCGACGCAGAGGAAGCGGACCTTAACTAGCCCCGCGCGCTGCTACTTGTGGTGGCTTAGGGCGTTGCTCACCAGCTTGGAAGTAATGTCCACGATCTGGATCATGCGGTCGTAGGCCATGCGCGTGGGGCCAATCACGCCCAGCGTGCCCACCACCTTGCCGTCCACCTCGTACGGGCTGCTGACAATGGACAGGTCTTCAAACGGCACAACCTGGCTTTCGCCGCCGATAAAAATGCGCACCCCTTCGGCCTGCCCGGTAATGTCCATCAGGCGCATCAACTGCGCCTTTTGCTCAAACAGTTCAAAGGCGCGGCGCAAGTGGCCCATGTCGCTGGAAAAGTCGGATACCGAGAGCAGATTGCGCTCGCCCGAGATGATCACCTCGTCGCGGGTTTCGCTGATCGCGTCCGAGCTGACCGTGACTGCCGCCTGCATCAGCGTGCCAATCTCGGAGCGTAGGCTGTCCATTTCGCCCTGCAGGCGCTGGCGCACCATCTCGATGTCCATCCCGACGTAGTGGCTGTTCAGAAAATTGGCCGCCTCCACCAGTTGCGCCTGGGAGTAGTCCAGCTCGGTAAAGATCACGCGGTTTTGCACGTCGCCCTCGGGCGAGACGATGATCACCAGCACACGCCGTTCGGACAGGCGCAAGAACTCGATGTGGTGGAACACTGAGGTGCGCCGTGGCGCAATCACCACACCCACAAACTGCGACAGACTGGAGAGCAGATTGGCCGCGTTGGAAATCACCTTTTGCGGCTGGTCGGGTGCCAGGCTGTGCGCTGCCAACTGCTCGGAGCGCACCGTCAGCATGGTGTCCACAAACAACCGGTAGCCGCGCGCCGTAGGGATGCGCCCGGCCGAAGTGTGGGGGCTGACGATCAGGCCCAGGTCCTCCAGGTCCGACATCACGTTGCGTATGGTCGCGGGCGACAATTCCAGGCCCGACGCCTTGGACAAGGTGCGGCTACCCACGGGCTGGCCATCGGCAATGTAGCGCTCTACCAGCGCTTTGAGCAACAACTTGGAGCGATCATCTAGCATTCGGCCATTTTAGTGATGTAATTTACCAATGAAGTCCAAATTTCGACACGTCGCGCTGATTGGCAAATACCAGGCCACGTCGTCCGGCAGTGCGGGTGCGTCCACCCGGCAGGCGCTGGAGGCGGTGGGTCAGTTTTTGATGAGCCTGGGCTGCGAGGTTGCGCTGGAAGCCGACACCGCCGCCAACATGGGCCTGACCGACTACACCGTGCTGAACGTCGCCGCCATTGGCGAAAACTGCGACCTGTGCCTGGTGGTCGGTGGCGACGGCACCATGCTCGGCATTGGCCGCCAGTTGGCCCCCTATGGCGTGCCGCTGATCGGCATCAACCAGGGGCGCCTGGGCTTTATCACCGACATCCCCTTCGACAATTACCAGACCACGCTCGAGCCCATGCTCGCCGGCGCGTACGAGGAAGACCATCGCAGCCTGATGCAGGCGCGCGTCATGCGCGATGGCCACTGCGTCTTCTCGGCCCTGGCCATGAACGACGTGGTGGTCAACCGGGGTGCCACCTCCGGCATGGTCGAGCTGCGCATGGAGGTCGATGGCCACTTTGTGGCCAACCAGCGCGCCGACGGCATGATCATCGCCTCGCCCACGGGCTCCACGGCGTACTCGCTCTCGGCCGGGGGGCCGCTGCTGCATCCGTCGATTCCGGGCTGGGTGCTCGTGCCGATTGCGCCGCACACCCTCTCCAACCGCCCTATCGTGCTGGCCAACGCCACCGAGATTGCCATTGAAATCGTGGCCGGACGCGACGCCAGCGCCAGCTTTGACATGCAGTCGCTGGCCTCGCTCATGCACGGCGACCGCATCGTGGTCACGCGCTCGGACTACCAGGTGCGCTTTCTGCACCCCAAGGGCTGGTCTTACTTTGACACCCTGCGCGAAAAACTGCACTGGAATGAGGGAGTGGCGTAAAGGTGGCCCTCAAGCGAATCGTCCTGCGCGACTTTGTCATCGTGAGCGAAATGGAGCTCGACCTGGAGCGCGGCTTCACCGTGCTCACGGGTGAAACCGGCGCGGGCAAGTCGATCCTGATCGACGCGCTGCAACTCGTCACCGGCGTGCGCGCCGAGGTGGGCGTAATCCGCGAAGGCGCGCAGCGCGCGGAAGTCAGCGCCGAATTTGACGCCCCGCCCAACCTGCAAACTAGCCTCGCCGAGATGGGCTTTGACGCTTCTGACTCGCTGCTGCTGCGCCGCACGGTAGACCTGCAGGGCAAGAGCCGCGCCTGGGTCAACGGCAGCCCGGCCACGGCGCAGCAACTGCGCGCGCTGGGCGAGCAATTGCTCGACATCTACGGCCAGCATGCCTGGCAAAGCCTGACCCGGCCTGAGGCCGTGCGCGGCCTGCTCGACGCCTATGCCCAGGTTTCCACGC
>CAIPBW010000242.1 GCA_903863395.1 uncultured beta proteobacterium | reverse complement strand
TGCGCCCCGGCGTGCTCAAGCTGATCAACGAAGCGCTGCAGCAGGGGCTCAAACTGGCCATCGCCACCACCACCTCGCCGGTCAACATCGCAGCTTTGTTGCGCAACGCCATGGGCGCTGACTGGCACGCGGCCTTCAGCGCGATTGGCGACGGCTCCAGCGCAACCCTCAAGAAACCCCATCCGCAGGTGTACCTGGACGTGCTGGCGGCGCTTGGACTGCCAGCGTCGAAGTGCCTGGCCCTGGAAGATTCCAACAACGGACTGCGCGCTGCCACCGCCGCCGGACTGGCCACGCTGATTACACCAACGCACTACACCGCCAACGACGACTTCGGCGCTGCCATGCGCGTAGTGCCCGATCTGGCCGAGGTCAATCTGGCGCAACTGCGCAGTTGGCACGCCCAAAGCCAGCAGACCACGTCCTTCGCCTGAACTGGATCGACCCCGAAATTTGATGCCACCAGAGAAAACCTCGCCATGACCCTTGCAAGTGTCTCCCACCCCATTCTTCGCCTGGCACCCTCCATCCTGTCGGCAGACTTCGCACGCCTGGGAGAAGAGGTACGCGCGATCCAGAGCGCCGGTGCGGACCTGGTGCACTTTGATGTGATGGACAACCATTACGTCCCCAACCTCACCATCGGCCCGCTGGTCTGCGAGGCGATTCGTCCGCATGTCACGATTCCGATCGACGTACACCTGATGGTCGAGCCAGTGGACGCGCTCGTTCCCCTGTTTGCCAAGGCGGGTGCCAACATCATCACGTTCCACCCTGAAGCCTCACGGCACGTGGACCGCACCCTGCAACTGATCAAAGAGCATGGCTGCAAGGCGGGCCTGGTACTCAATCCGGCCACCTCGGTGGAGTGGCTCGACCATGTGATGGACAAACTCGACATGGTGCTGCTGATGAGCGTGAACCCGGGCTACGGCGGACAAAAGTTCATCCCCAGCACCTTGGCCAAGTTGCGCAGCGTGCGCGCAAAGATTGATGCCCACACGGCGGCGGGCGGCCAGCCGATCTGGCTGGAAGTCGATGGCGGCGTCAAGACCGACAACATCGGAGTTATCGTGCAAGCTGGTGCCGACACCTGCGTGGCAGGCAGTGCCGTGTTTGGTGCGCCCGATGCCGATGGCGGCTACCACGGCGTGATGAACGCGCTGCGCCGTGCCGCGCACCCTGGAGAGTAGTTTCAAAATCCAACCGACATACCACCATGCCTCTGACCCACCACTCCCACCGCTCCACCCTGACCCAGTTTCTGATCGAAGAGCGCCGCCGCTTTCCTTCAGCCGGAGGCGACTTCAATGCCTTGATTCTGGACGTTGCCATTGCCTGCAAGGCCATCGCCCGTGCGGTTGCCTTTGGCGAACTGGGCGGCGTGATGGGCAACCACGCCGCCGACGCCGGGGGCTCGGTCAATGTGCAGGGCGAAACCCAGAAGAAGCTTGACGTGCTGGCCAACGACGTGTTTATCCGCCGCACCGAATGGGCCGGGCATCTGGCGGGCATGGCCTCCGAAGAAATGGATGCGCCCTACCAGATTGCAGCGGAACACCCGCGCGGCAAATACCTGCTGGTGTTTGACCCGCTCGACGGCTCCAGCAACATCGACGTCAACATGACCGTGGGCAGCATCTTCTCGGTGCTGCGCTCGCCCAAAGACCTCGAAGACAT
Source organism: uncultured beta proteobacterium (assembly GCA_903863395.1). Taxonomy (GTDB): domain Bacteria; phylum Pseudomonadota; class Gammaproteobacteria; order Burkholderiales; family Burkholderiaceae_C; genus Allorhodoferax. The sequence continues at coordinate 5,494 of CAIPBW010000242.1, read as the reverse complement.
GCCGCGCGACCAGCAGCGCGACGTGGTGGAGGCCGACTTTTTGCAACCCGGCTGCACGCAGGTGGCTGCGGGCTATGCGCTCTACGGCCCCACCACCATGCTGGTGCTCACCGTGGGTACGGGCGTGCACGGGTTCACGCTCGACCCGACACTGGGCGAGTTCATGCTGACGCACCCCAGCATGCAAGTCCCGGCCGACACGCAGGAATTTGCCATCAACGCCTCCAACGCGCGCTTTTGGGAAGCCCCCGTCAAACGCTATGTGGATGAATGCCTTGCGGGCAAGCCGGGGCCGCGCGGCAAGGACTTCAATATGCGCTGGATTGCCAGCATGGTGGCCGAAGCGCACCGCATTCTGATGCGCGGCGGTGTGTTCCTCTACCCCCGCGACACCAAGGACGCGACCAAACCCGGTCGCCTGCGCCTGCTGTACGAGGCCAACCCGATCGGCATGGTCATGGAACAGGCCGGGGGCCGCGCCTCCACCGGCGAAAAGCCGATGCTCAGCGTGCAACCCAGCAGCCTGCACCAGCGCATCGGCCTGGTATTTGGCTCACGCAACGAAGTCGAGCGCATCGAGCGCTACCACGCCGAACCGGCCCAGACCGAGTGGCGCAATCCCTTGTTTACCGAACGCAGCCTGTTCAGGGAATAAGCCCCGCCAGCGCACAACCCGGCCGCAGCAACGCATCCATTTTTACCTTCGGAGACAACCCATGTCTGAACGCCACCCCATCATCGCCATCACCGGCTCCAGCGGCGCCGGCACCACCTCGGTGACCCGCACTTTCAGCGAGGTCTTCCGCCGTGAAGGCATCAAGGCCGCCATCATCGAAGGCGACAGTTTCCACCGTTATGACCGCAAGGAAATGAAGGTCCGCCTGATGGAGGCCGAGCGCCAGGGCAACAAGAATTTCAGCCACTTCGGGCCGGAGAACAACCTGTTCCCGGAGGTGGAAGCGCTGTTTCGCGACTACGCCACCACCGGCACCGGCAAGCGCCGCAAGTACCTGCACGATCCCGAGGAGGCAGCCCCCTACCAACAGGAGCCAGGCACCTTTACCCCCTGGGAAGACGTGCCTGCCGACACCGACTTGCTGTTTTACGAGGGCCTGCACGGCGCGGTGGTCACCCCCGAGGTCAACATCGCCCAGCACCCGGACCTGCTGGTGGGCGTGGTGCCGGTAATCAACCTGGAATGGATTCAAAAGCTGTACCGCGACAAGAAGCAGCGCGGCTACAGCACCGAAGCGGTTACCGACACCATTTTGCGGCGCATGCCCGACTATGTGAATTACATCTGCCCGCAGTTCATGCACACCCACGTCAACTTTCAGCGCGTGCCCATGGTGGACACCTCCAACCCCTTCATCGCGCGCGACATTCCTTCGCCCGACGAAAGCATGGTGGTGATCCGCTTTGCGAAACCCAAGGGCATCGATTTCCAGTACCTGCTGAGCATGATCAACGCCTCGTTCATGAGCCGCGCCAACACCATCGTCGTGCCCGGCGGCAAGATGGAACTGGCCATGCAACTCATCTTTACACCCTTTGTCTGGCGCATGATGGAGCGCCAGAAAAAAGCCCGTGGTTGAGCGGTGCCATTGCATGACACATCCCACTCCCGCCATGGCCCAGCGAATGGCCAACGCAATCCGATTCCTGGCGATTGATGCCATAGAGAAGGCTAAGTCCGGCCACCCCGGTGCCCCCATGGGCATGGCGGACATTGCCGAGGTGCTGTGGAATCGGCATCTCAGCCACAACCCTGCCAACCCCTTGTGGCCCAACCGCGATCGCTTTGTGCTCAGCAACGGACACGGCTCGATGCTGATCTATGCGCTGCTGCACCTCACCGGTTACGACCTGCCCATGGCAGAGCTGAGCAAGTTCCGTCAACTGCACAGCAAGACACCGGGGCACCCTGAAGTGGGTGTGACGCCCGGCGTAGAGACCACCACCGGCCCGCTCGGGCAGGGTTTGGCCAACGCCGTTGGCATGGCGCTGGCCGAGAAGCTTCTGGCAGCAGAGTTCAACCAACCCGGCCACGCCATCGTCGACCATTTCACCTATGTGTTCATGGGTGACGGCTGTCTGATGGAAGGCATCAGCCACGAAGCCTGTTCGCTCGCGGGCACGCTGCGCCTATCCAGGTTGGTGGCGTTCTATGACGACAACGGCATCTCGATTGACGGCCATGTCGAGGGCTGGTTCACCGACGACACGCCCAAGCGCTTTGAGGCCTATGGCTGGAACGTCATCCCCAACGTCAATGGCCACGACCCGCAGGCGCTGGACGCGGCAGTGCGTGCCGCCAAAGCACAAGCGCTGCAGGCCGACGGCAAACCCACACTGATTTGCTGCAAGACCGTGATCGGCAAGGGCTCGCCCAACAAGGCCGGCACCCACGATGTGCACGGTGCGGCGCTGGGCGCGTCCGAGGTTGCGGCTACACGCGCTGCCTTGGGGTGGGACTGCGCTCCATTCGAGATTCCCGCCGACCTCACCGCAGCCTGGAACGCCATCGCGCGTGGGCAAGCCGCCGAGGCCGCGTGGCGCACGCGCTTTGAGGCTTATCGCTCGCACTACCCGGCGCAGGCCGCAGAGTTTGAGCGCCGCATGGCGGGCGAACTCCTACCCGCTTTTGCACAGCAGTTGCCCAACGTGCTGGCCACCATTGCTGCCAGGCCCGAGGCTGTGGCCACGCGCAAGGCCAGCCAAAATGCGCTCGACCTGCTGGCACCACTGGTGCCCGAGTTTTTCGGTGGCAGCGCCGACCTGACCGGCTCCAATCTGACCAACTTCAAGGGCTGCGTCAAGGCCGCCCGCGACACTTGGGGCAATCACTTGAGCTATGGCGTGCGCGAATTCGGTATGGCCGCCATCATGAATGGCGTCGCGCTGCACGGCGGCTACATTCCCTACGGCGGCACCTTCCTCACGTTCAGCGACTACAGCCGCAACGCCGTTCGCATGGCGGCGCTGATGAAGTTGCGGGTGATCCACGTATTCACCCACGACAGCATTGGTCTGGGCGAAGACGGCCCCACCCACCAGAGCGTGGAGCACATTCCGAGCCTGCGCATCATCCCCGGGCTCGACGTCTGGCGACCGGCCGACGCGCTCGAAACCGCCGTGGCATGGGCCTGCGCCATCGAGCGCCAGGACGGCCCCAGCGCCTTGTGCCTGTCACGCCAGAACCTGCCACGCTTGTCCGGTGACGCAAGCACTGCACTCGCGCGCGAGCAAGACATCCGCCAAGGCGGCTACGTGCTATCCGACATGCCGGGCGCGCGCGCCGTGATTGTGTCAACCGGCTCCGAACTGGAACTGGCGATGCAGGCCCAGGCCAACCTGGCCGCACAAGGCATCCCCACCCGCGTGGTATCCATGCCCTGCACCAACCGCTTTGACCGCCAAAGCGCCGCCTACCAGGAATCAGTTTTGCCGTTGGCCTTGCCTGCAGTAGCAATCGAGGCGGCGCATCCCGACTTCTGGCGCAAGTACGTCGGGCGCACCGGCGCAGTGATCGCAATGAACAGCTTTGGAGATTCAGCCCCAGCCAAAGACTTGTATGCGCATTTTGGAGTTACCGCGGCGCACGTGGCCGAGACTGTGAAGGCGCTCACACAAGCTTGATCAGACAACGGGGGGCTGCGGCCCCTGCCCCCACGATCAAAGCGCAAAACCGTTGCAGTCATGACAAGCAGGCTGGAAATCCCGCCCAAGAGCGGCGAGAATGGCCGCAGTCTGTACTTGCCGTTCAAGAAAGCCGTGCCGTGACCATTCTGAGCAACCCCGAAGCCCGAACCGATATTTTGAACCGTCTGCGCCGCGCCGAGGGGCAAATCCGTGGCATTGCGCGCATGGTCGAAGAGGGCGAGAGTTGCCTGCAGATCGGCCAGCAATTGTCGGCCGTGCGCAAGGCGCTCGACAGCACCTACCTGCGCATGACCGTGTGCTTCATGGAACAGGAGTTGCAGGCGCGCATCCACCCGGACCCGGCGCAGCAGGCCGACCTGGACCAGATGCTCAAGGACATGGAAACGCTACTGGGCCGCATGGGCTGAGGCAATCACGCCACCGCCCAGGCACACCTCGCCGTCGTACAGCACGGCCGACTGCCCCGGCGTCACCGCCCATTGCGCCTGGGCAAACTCCAAGGCAAAAGTCTCTTCGGTGGGCTCGCTCAAAGTGCAGGCGGCGTCGGCCTGGCGGTAGCGCGTCTTGGCTGCCATGGCACCGGGCTCGGCCGGAGCGCCCGCGATCCAGCTTGCGTCCTGCGCCTGCAGGGCGTGCGACTGCAGCCAGGGATGCTCGTGCCCCTGTACCACCCACAGGGTGTTGGCCCGCATATCCTTGCGCGCCACAAACCAGGGCGCGTGCACACCGCCGCCACGTTGCGCCCCCTTGGCCTTGAGCCCCCCGATGCCCAAGCCCTGGCGCTGCCCCAGGGTGTAGAACGACAAGCCAACGTGCTCGCCAATGGTGCGGCCCCGGTCGTCCTTGATCGGGCCCGGCTCGCGCGCGATGTAGCGGTTGAGAAACTCCCGAAACGGGCGTTCGCCTATGAAGCAGATGCCGGTGGAATCTTTCTTCTTGGCGTTGGGCAGCGCAATTTCCTGGGCGATGCGGCGCACTTCGGTCTTGTGCAGCGCGCCCAGCGGAAACAGCGCCTTGGACAACTGGGCCTGCGTGAGGCGGTGCAGAAAATAGCTTTGGTCCTTGGATGCGTCCAACCCCTTGAGCAATTCGTGCCGCCGGGTTTGCGGGTTGAAGCGCACACGCGCGTAATGCCCGGTGGCAATCATGCTGGCTCCCAGGCGCATGGCGTGGTCCAGAAAGGCCTTGAACTTGATTTCGGCGTTGCACAGCACGTCGGGGTTGGGTGTGCGCCCGGCCTGGTATTCGCGCAGAAACTCGGCAAACACGCGTTCCTTGTACTCGGAGGCAAAGTTGACGTGCTCGATCTCGATGCCCAGCACGTCGGCCACCGCAGCCGCATCCACAAAGTCCACGTTCGACGAGCAGTATTCGCTGTCATCGTCGTCTTCCCAGTTCTTCATGAAGATGCCCACCACTTCGTGGCCCTGCTGTTTGAGCAGGTAGGCGGTGACCGCAGAGTCCACCCCGCCGCTGAGTCCGACCACAATGCGCTGTTTGACCATAGGGCTGCCATTATCCCCGCCCTGTCACGCTGGCAGCATTGCAGCGGCGCTGCGCGCGTTACAGTAGCTGCACCCTGAAAACGAGGAAGCACCCATGGACCTGCAGATGGCAGACAAAACGGCGCTGGTCACCGGCGCATCCACCGGCATCGGGCGCGGTATCGCGCTGGCGCTGGCGGGTGAAGGCGTGCACGTAGCCATTGCAGCGCGGCGCACCGAATTGCTGGAGGCGCTGGCCGACGAGATTGCCGCCGCTGGCGGCAAGCGTCCGCTGGTCATTGCCACGGACCTGTACGAAGCGGACGCGGCCAACTCACTGGCCCACG
>CAIPBW010000241.1 GCA_903863395.1 uncultured beta proteobacterium | reverse complement strand
GCTGAAATCCAGGGTAAATCGCTGCTGGTGGCGCTGGAAGCCGCCGTGGCTACTGCCGCGCCCAAGGCGGGTGCAACTACTTTTGCCGAAAACCGCAGCCGCGACACGGCTCCGCTCAAGGACCTCGATTTCCGCCGTGGCGCGGACGGGTCGGGCCGCATCGTCGTGACCTTGCCCAATAACCAGGTGGGTGTGGATATCCGGCAACAGGGCCAGACCCTGGTGGTTGATTTCATGAAGTCCACCTTGCCCGAAGGCATGCGCCGTCGGCTTGACGTGGGAGACTTTGGCACACCGGTCAAGAGCGTGAGCACAACGCAGGCGGGGGACCGCGTGCGCATGGTGATTGAGCCCAAGGGCCATTGGGAGCACAGCGCCTACCAGAGCGACGAGCAGTTTGTGGTGGAAGTCAAGGAAGTGCGCGAAGACAGCAAGAAGCTGACCCAGGGCATTGGCTACAACGGGCAAAAGTTGTCGCTCAACTTCCAGAACATCGAAGTGCGCTCGCTGCTGCAGGTGATTGCCGACTTCACCAACTTCAATATCGTCACGTCCGACTCGGTCTCGGGCTCGGTGACGCTGCGCCTGCAGGACGTGCCCTGGGACCAGGCGCTCGAAATCATTCTGCAATCCAAGGGTCTGGGTGTGCGCAAGAGCGGCAATGTGCTGTGGATCGCACCCAAGGACGAGATTGCTGCCAAGGAAAAACTTGATCTGGAGTCGGTGGCTGCGGTGCAGGGCCTGGAGCCCTTGCGCACCCAGTCGTTCCAGATCAACTACGCCAAGGCGGTTGAAATTGCCGCGCAGCTAACCGCTGGTGGCAGTGGTAGTGGCCCAGCAAGCGCAACGGGTGGTGCCAACGCTGGTAACAACGCCAGCGCCCGGTTGCTGAGCCATCGCGGTAGCGTGATTGCCGAACCGCGCACCAACCAGTTGTTTGTGACCGACATCCCCAGCAAGCTCGAACAGGTGCAAAGCCTGATTGCCAAGCTTGATATTGCGGTGCGCCAAGTGTTGATCGAAGCGCGCATCGTCGAAGCAACCGACACCTTTGGCAAGTCTCTTGGTGTCAAGCTCGGTGGAGCTGACTTGCGCGCGCAAAACGGGGGAGACGGTGGCTACCAGTTGGGCACCGGCGGCGACCGGATTGCGTTTGGCACCAACTACAGCAACTCCATTGCGTCCGCTGGCGCGGGTGGCTCGGTCAATACGTCCAACGCCTTTGTCAACCTGCCCGCCATTAACCAAGGCGGCTACTCACCGGCTTCATTTGCATTCTCGATCTTCAATGCAGGTGCCAACCGCTTCCTGAATCTGGAAATTTCCGCGCTCGAAGCCGACGGCAAGGGTAAGGTGGTTTCCAGCCCGCGCGTGGTGACGGCTGACCAGGTTAAGGCTTTGATCGAGCAGGGCACGGAACTGCCCTACCAAGTGGCGTCTTCGAGTGGTGCCACTTCGCTGGCGTTCCGCAAGGCCAATCTGAAACTGGAAGTGACGCCGCAGATCACGCCCGAGGGCAACATCATTCTCGACCTGGACGTCACCAAAGACTCGGTGGGCCAGTCCACACCGGCGGGTTTTGCCATCAACACCAAGCACATCAAGACCCAGGTGCTGGTGGAAAACGGCGGCACCGTGGTGATTGGCGGTATCTTTGAAGAAACCTCGACCGAAGACACCACCAAGGTGCCATTCTTTGGCGACTTGCCCGGCATCGGCAATCTGTTCAAGAGCAAGGGCCTGGTGTCCAACAAGCAGGAAATGCTGGTGTTTATCACCCCCAAGATGATCGCCGACCGCGGCGCGGCACGTTGATCGCACTCCTCTAGAGAATCCCAGGAAGTTGACCATGAATCTATTGAAATGCGTTTTTGCCATGCTCATGCTGAGCGTGCTTGCAGCGTGTGGTGGCGGTGGCGGCAGCGCTGGGACGCCGTTTAGCGGTAGCAATACCGTAACCTGTACCTTGCCCCAGGTGTTGCAAGGCACGGTCTGTGTGACACCAACGGTGACTCCGGCTACCACGTCGTTGACTGCGCAGTTGAAAGATGTCAGCACCGGTGCTGCGGTGTCATCAGTGGCCGCTGCGGCTGCAACCGAAATTGTTGCTGTGTTGAACACGGCTGACAGCAAGGCCGTTGCCGGTGTGGTGGTATCCGTGGACAGCAGCGCCGCGACACTTCTGACCTTCCCCAATGGCACCACTGCCACGACCGATGCAACCGGCATCGCCCGCATTCGGGTGGGACGTGCCAATTTGTACGAGTTTGGGGCTGCTACGCTGCCGTTGACGTCCAAGTCCTCGGATTCGTATGCAAGTGCCTCGGCATCTGTGGCGGTGCGTGTCGATCCACCTCAGATGCAATTGGAATTGCGCGACGGCTTGAATGCCATTACCAATACGGTAGGCTCGTCCGGGCTGACATCGCTCAGGGCCAGTCTGAAGTTTGCTGACGGAACGCCAGTGGCAAACAAGCGGGTGGACATCACCGGCGACCTGACCAAGGTGTCGTTCCCCGAAGGCAGTTCCCAACTTACCGATGCGACTGGCGTGGCCACCATCAAGGTGTCCAGGGCATCGGCCACGGTGGGTGGTGCTGGTACTTTGACCGGCGCGGCGACGATTGCGGGAGCAGGATCCACGGGTAGCCAAGTGACCACCGTGGTGACGGGTACGGTCGATTACTCGGTCGGTGCCGTGGTTGGCGCTGCGACGCTGGCGCTGGACAACTTTGATGTAGGCACCACCAGTTTGGCGGCCTATGGTACGCGTCAGATTTCGGTGCGCGCCATGCTTGGCACCAGTGTCGCCCAGTCGGTGCAAGTGAGTTTCTCGTCCAGTTGCGGCCAGATTTCGCCCGCGACGGCACCTACCAACGCCAGTGGCATTGCAACCGCAAGCTTTACTGCCACCGATGCAACTGGCACAACTGTGAGCACGCTGGGTTGTGGTGGCAAAACGGTCGACATTTCGGTGAGTGCAGTCGGTGCCACCGCAAGTAGCAAATCCATCAGCGTATTGGCTGCGCCTGCAACCAATCTGAGTTTTGTGGTTCCGGCAGACCCCACCAAGTCGCGTATCTATCTGGCGAACTCGGGTGGTGCTACGCAGACCACGGTGCAGTTCCTGTTGTCCAATGCGCGTGGCGAGGCCTTGCCAGGACAGGACGTGGTGGTCTCGTTGAAGACTCTGAATGGCGGCATCCCGAAGGCGACGTTTGGAACAGCAGGTAATACGGCGCCCGTTACCCTGACTACCGACTCACTTGGCAAGGTATCGGTGCCCGTGTTCTCCGGCACCGTTCCCACCAATGTGCTGGTCAACGCCGCCCTGGCCTCCAACGCGGCGATTCAAACTGATTCGTCGGTGGTGGTGATTGCTTCGGGTCGCCCGGCCCAGTCACGTGTGAGCCTGGTTCCGGCCAAGCATGCGATTCGCGGCTTCAATTTTGATGGTTCCACCACAACCCTAACCATGTCGCTGGCTGATCGGCAAGGCAACCCTGTTCCCGATGGCACAGCGGTCAACTTCGTGACCGAAGCCGGCGTCATGATTCCGCCTACCTGCGTTACCGGCGCCGTACCCGGCGATTCGCAGTGCACCGTGACGATTCGCACACAGAACCCCCGCAATCCGGCACGCAAAGGCTATGTCTCGATACTGGCCTATGCGGCTGGTGAAGAAGACTTCACGGACGCAAACTTCAACAACGTGTACGACTGCGGTGAAGCCTGGGTCGACCTTGGTACTGCTTATCGCGATGACACCGCTACGCAGTCCGATACTTTCAATGCGTTTGTCACCGGAGAATTCTCCGTGCCGCGTAGCCCATCCACATCAACGTGCGCAACTGCGACGGGGCCTGCACCGGGTCAAGGTGATGGTGTATGGGGAGCCGCCGATGTGCGTGGCCAGGTGGTGATCGTCTTCTCCACCGATAACTTCGTCATCAACACTCCATCCTGGACCCAGGCTGCCGATCCGCAATGGAACGGCGCTACCGTTACAACCGGGTTGTCGGTATCGATTCAGGATCTGAACGGCAGAAGCGTTCCCACTGGCAGCACGATTGCCGTGGCAGTCACCGACAACTCGCCGAAGCTGCCGACTGACGGCGCCGCTACGTCCCCGACCTTTGGCACCTGCGCGCTCGTGAGCCAGTCGCATACCGCCGTACCCGATTCGCTGGAGCCGCTGACCCTGGGGTTAAACTTGAAGCAGTGCGTCGCCGGTGACTTGATTTCCATCACCGTGACCACCCCCGCGGGGGCGTTGACTTATTCCTTCTCACCGCCCTGAAGTTTCACGTGACGGATCTTTTGACCTTTGATTTCTCTTATCGGCCTCCCAGGCTCCGGTAAATCCACTGTCGGGCGACAACTCGCCCGACGGTTGGGGTGTCCTTTTGTTGATTCCGACCATGTGATTGAAGAGCGCCTGGGCTGCTCCATCCGCGAATACTTTGAGCGCGAAGGCGAGGATCGTTTTCGGGACCTGGAAGAAGCGGTGCTCGACGAGCTGACACAGCAAAAGGACGGCGTGCTCTCCACCGGCGGCGGCTCGGTGCTGCGCCCCAACAACCGGCGGCACCTGCGCGAGCGTGGTCAGGTGGTGTACCTCAAATCCAACCCGGACGAGTTGTTTCGCCGCTTGCGCCATGACGTCAACCGGCCCTTGCTGCAGGTGGCCGACCCGCTGACCCGCCTGCGCGAGCTGAACGCAGCGCGCGACCCGCTCTACCGCGAGACCGCCCACTTCATTATCGAAACCGGTCGGCCTTCGGTGCCCACCCTGGTCAACATGGTGATGATGCAGCTTGAGCTTGGCCGCGCGGTGCAATAGCGTGGTGGCGCGCGCTGGCGGCACGCACTGCTGCTCCATCCCCTAAACTATGGCGCTATGCAAACACCCTCTAGCAGCCGCGTCACCATCGACCTGGGCGAGCGCAGCTACCCCATCCTGATCGCGCCCGGGTTGCTGGGCAACGCAGCGTCGTACGCCGCCGTGCCCAAGGGCACCAGTGCGCTGATCGTCACCAACACCACCGTGGGGCCGCTGTATGCGCGCGCCTTGCAGGACGCACTGGCGGCGCAGTTCAAGGCGGTGCATGTGGTCACGCTGCCCGATGGCGAGGAATACAAGACCTGGCAGACGCTGAACCTGATTTTTGACGCGCTGCTCTCGCACGGCTGCGACCGCAAGACCGTGCTGTTTGCCCTGGGCGGTGGCGTGGTGGGCGACATGACCGGCTTTGCCGCTGCCAGCTATATGCGCGGCGTGCCCTTTGTGCAGGTGCCCACGACCTTGCTTGCGCAGGTGGATTCTTCCGTGGGCGGCAAGACCGGCATCAACCACCCGCTGGGCAAGAACATGGTGGGTGCGTTCTACCAGCCGCAACTGGTGGTGTGTGATCTCGATAGCCTCAAAACGCTGCCGCAGCGCGAGCTCAGCGCCGGGTTGGCCGAAGTCATCAAATACGGCCCGATTGCCGACAGGGCGTTTTTTGACTGGATCGACGCGCACCTGGACGCGCTGCTCGCACGCGACCCGGCGGCGCTGGCGCATGCAGTACAGCGCAGTTGCGAGATCAAGGCCTGGGTGGTGGGGCAGGACGAGCGCGAGTCCGGCCTGCGCGCCATTCTCAATTTTGGCCACACCTTTGGCCACGCCATCGAAGCCGGTCTGGGCTACGGCCAGTGGCTTCATGGCGAGGCCGTGGGTTGCGGCATGGTGATGGCAGCGCGCCTGTCGCAAGACCTTGGCCTGATCGACGCCGCCCTGGTGCAGCGCATTACCACCCTGGTGCAGCGCGCCGGTTTGCCGGTGCAGGCACCGCGCTTGCGCGAAGATGACAACGCCGGGCGCTATCTGGAGCTGATGCGCGTGGACAAGAAAGCGCACGATGGCGCGCTGCGCTTTGTGCTGATCAACGAACCCGGCAACGCCGTCATGCGCGGC
>CAIPBW010000240.1 GCA_903863395.1 uncultured beta proteobacterium | reverse complement strand
TGCGAGCGAAGCGCGGCAATCCATGTCCATTGGCTGTCATTGCGAGCGCAGCGCGGCAATCCATGCGGGCATGAAGTCATGGATCGCCACGGCCTTCGGCCTCGCGATGACGAAGGGGCGCGGCCTCTCGATGGCGAAGGGGCAAGGCCTCGCGATGACGAAGTGGCAAGGCCTCACGCTTACGAAAGCAGCGTCTTGAATTCCGCAAAGATCAATAGTTCATTGATAAGGCTCCACCATGTCTGTTGTTGATCAATTCAAAAGCGTGTTCTCCCGGGGGGGGGCTGCGCCTGACGCCGACTCGCGCCAGGGGGCCAGCTCGACCCAGGTCGCAGGGCTGGGGCCGGGCAGCGACACGGTGGTATCGCCGCGCACCGTGATCAGCCCGGCACGCACCAGCGCCACGCAAGACGCTCCTGTCAAGCCAGGCAGCGACACTATGGCGTCGGCCGCAGGCAGCGGCGTGCAGCAGCGCAGGCTGGCGCTGGTTCTGGGTGGCGCACTGCTGGTGCTGGCCGTGGTGACGATGCTCTCGCTCAACCAGTCCGACAAGTCCGCGCAGCAACTCGGTGCCACCGGGCAGGCGCTGGTGCAGTCGCAGCGGTTGGCTAAATCGGTTTCGCTCGCGCTCGCGGGCAACGCGCCGGCCTTTGCCGACCTGGGCCAAAGCGCCGAGGTGTTGTCCAAAAACGTGCGCGGCCTGGCCAGCGGCAGCGATGAGTTGCATCTGGCACCGGTTGATGCCACCCGCTACGCGCACGAGCTGGAAAAAATCATGCCCCTGGTCGAGCGCGCCGAAAAGAGCGCCAAGGCAGTCTCGGGCCAGCAAAAGGTGCTGGTCCAGATTGCAGCGGCCACGCAGAGCATCAATCGCCAGTCGGCCGATTTGCTGGAAATGGCCGAGGCCATCATCTCCGCCAAGGTGCAGCAAAACGCTTCTGCCGCCGACATGGCCGCCACCGCGCAACTGGTGATGCTGACGCAGCGCATTGGCAAGGCCTCCAGCGAAATCCTCTCGCCCCAGGCCGAAAGCTCCAAAGCCACAGTGTTGCTGGGCAAGGACTTGGCAAGCTTCAAGGACATCGCCCAGGCGCTGGTCCACGGCAGCGCCGAACTGCACCTTGCGGCCACCAAAGACTCTGCCACGCGCGAGCAGATCGTGGCGCTGCTCCAGCTCTTTGAGCAAACCCGCGCCCAGGCCGACGTGATTCTGGGCAACTTGCCGGGGCTGGCGGCGGCGCGCGAAGCCACCACCGCCATCGTGGCCGACAGCGAGGCGCTGCGCCGCAACCTGGAAGAACTGCAGTCGGAGTTGACCGAGCAGGTCGGCATCGGGATGCTCTCGCAAGTGGTTCTGGCGTTGGCCGCTCTGGTGGCGCTGGTGTGCGCCGGTGCCATGTTTTACGTGCAGTCGCAAGACGGCAAGCGGCGCGAGCAACTCGCCGACGAGCAACGCCTGCAGGCGCAACGCCTGGAGCAAGAGGCCAAGCGCGTCAACGATGCCAACCAGGCGGCCATTCTGCGGCTGATGAACGAGCTGCAGACCGTGGCCGAGGGCGACCTGACCCAGGAAGCCACCGTGACCGAAGACATCACCGGCGCTATTGCCGACTCGGTCAACTACACGGTCGAAGAATTGCGCTCACTGGTGGCCAACGTGCAGACCACGGCCGACCGGGTGGCGCTGACCACGGCCGAAGTGGACGCCACGTCGACCGAGCTACTGGCCGCGTCCAACGAGCAGTTGCACGAAATTCGCGACACCGGTAAATCGGTGGTGGACATGGCCGGGCGCATCAATGATGTGTCGGCCCAGGCGCAGGAATCGGCTACCGTGGCGCGCCAGTCGCTGCAGGCGGCGGAGTCGGGGCTGCGCGCGGTGCAAAACGCCATCGGCGGCATGAACTCAATCCGCGACCAGATTCAGGACACCGCCAAGCGCATCAAGCGTCTGGGCGAATCGTCGCAGGAGATCGGCGAAATCACCGAGCTGATTTCCGACATTACCGAGCAGACCAATGTGCTCGCGCTCAACGCTGCCATCCAGGCCGCCTCGGCCGGCGAAGCCGGGCGCGGCTTCTCGGTGGTGGCCGAAGAAGTGCAGCGCCTGGCCGAGCGCTCGGCAGACGCCACGCGCCAGATTGCGGCGCTGGTCAAGGCGATTCAGACCGACACCCAG
>CAIPBW010000239.1 GCA_903863395.1 uncultured beta proteobacterium | reverse complement strand
CGTCACCTGTGGCTGTTTGTGCTGGCGGCGGCGGTGGGTCTGTCGCGCATCGCCGTGGGCGCGCACTGGCCGGGTGACGTGGCCGTGGGCGCGTGCCTGGGGCTGTGGGCCGGGCTGCTGGGCCAGGGCTTGCTGGCGCGCCTTACAGCGGCGCAGTTGCAGCCCACTAGCTGGGGCCTGCGCCTGGTGGCGCTGCTGCTGGTGCTGGCCGCCTACAACCTGGCTGCTGAAGGGCTGGACTTTGCCCAAGCCCAGCCATTGCAATACGCGCTGGTGGCGCTGATTGCGCTCACTCTGGTGGCGTTTGGCTGGCAAAACCGCGTGGCCTTGCGGGGCGGGTCGCAGTAGACGCGGCGAAGCGCTCAGCGCGCCGCCTCACACCATCAACGGATCTTCCTGCATGGCTTCGATCTGCTCTTCGAGCATTTGCACCTGGCCTTGCCAGTAGTCGCTGGAGCCGAACCACGGAAAGTTCACGGGGAAGATCGGGTCGTCCCAGCGCCGGGCCAGCCAGGCGCTGTAGTGGATCAGGCGCAGCGTGCGCAGTGGCTCGATCAGCGCCAACTCGCGCCGGTCGAAGTTGCGGAACTGCTCGTAGCCGTCCACCAGCGCGCTGAGTTGCTGCGTGCGCTGGGCGCGCTCGCCGCTGAGCAGCATCCACAAGTCCTGCACCGCCACGCCCATGCGGCAATCGTCCAGGTCGACAAAATGCGGGCCCGGCCCGGCGCTGCTGGGTGCGTCGGCGGGGGTCCACAAAATGTTGCCGGGGTGGCAGTCGCCGTGCAGGCGCAGTTGCACTATGCCGCCCTGTGGGGTGGCAGTGCCACTCAAGGCCGGGTGGCTGGCGATGACATCGAGCGCCTGTTGGCCCATGGCCGCCCAGCGCGATTGCACGTCTAGCGGAACCTTGTCATGCTCCAGCAGCCAGTGCATGGACTCCTCGCCAAAGGTGTGCAGGTTGAGCGCCGGGCGGGTGCGAAACGGCTGCGCCGCACCCACGGTGTGGATGCGCGCCAGAAAGCGCCCGATCCACTCCAGCACGTCAAAGTCGTCCAGCTCGGGTGCGCGCCCGCCCCGGCGCGGGCTCACGCCAAAGGCAAAGCCGCCGTGGTGGTGCAGCGTGGTGCCGTGCAGATTCAAGGCGCCGATCACCGGTATTTCGGCCGCCATCAGTTCGGCGGCAAAGCCGTGTTCTTCCAGAATCTGCGCGTCGCTCCAGCGTGCCGGGCGGTAAAACTTGGCCACCACTGCGCCGCCGTCTTCGAGTTGCACCTGGTAGACGCGGTTCTCGTAGGAGGACAGGGCGGTCAGGCGGCCATCGCCGCGCAGCCCCACGCTGTCCAGTGCGTCGAGTACGACGTCGGGCGTCAGGGCGGTAAAGGGGTGGCCATCGGCCGTGCGGTCTGGGGACATGCCCCGATTGTCGGCCAGTTCGCCACGCGAGACGCTGGTGTGCCAGCGGCTTGCTTAGCCCAATGGCCCCAGGTCGTCGCCAAATGTTGCCTTGGAGTTAGTGGTGGAGTCTTCGTCGCTACCATCGTCCTCCTGCGGCGGCTCACCCAACTGGGCGAAGGGCAGTGCCTGTTTGACCAGAATCACGGTGCAGGGCGCGTCCATGGCGACCTTGATCGGCACGGTAGCCACAAAGCGCTGGGTCTTGAGGCCGTGCGTTGCCGCGCCCACGACGATCACGCTGACATCGTTCCCATTGGCGTAGTTGAGCAGGGCCTGGGCCACGTCGCCCGATTCGAGCACGTGGTACGAGGTCTGGTGGCCGGGGTGGTCCAGCGGCTGAGCCCACTGGCGCAAGCTGCTCAGGTAGCGCCGGTGCACGCTGGTTTCGCTCTTGTGGTCGTCCGAGCTGCTGGTCTGCCCGGACGAAATCACGGTCACGCAAGCCAGGCGTGCGCCCGGGCGCGTGCCCAGCGAGCGCGCCACCGCCTGGCGCAGCGAGTACAGGGTGGCGTCGGTCACGTCCTTGTGCGGAATGGCCACCATCACAATCGGCACCTCGTCGGCCTGCTGCGCTGCCAGCGGGCTGGGCTGGTAGTGCATACCCGCAGCCTTGATCCAGCGTTTGAAGTGCACCCAGAAACCCGTACCCCGGGTGTTGATGCCGCGCTCGGTGATGAGTACCTGCGTTGGGTGGGTCAGGTCAAAGGCCAGCAGCGCGGCAGAGGAATAGCGCTGGGCCGCTTCGGGCTCCAGGCAGCGCAGCACCACCTCCTGCAGCCAGGCCGGAATGTCGGGGTTGATCTTGCGCGGGGGCGTGGGGTCCATCCACAGGCGCTGGCGCAGGCCGCCCGCAGTCTGGGGCGAGCCAAACGGCAGCTCACCGGTGCACAGTTCGTAGAGCATCACGCCGATGGCGAAGATGTCGCTGCGCGGGTCGCCGCGCACGCCCACCACCTGTTCGGGCGCAATCCAGGTGGGCGAGCCCACGGCCTTGCGCAACTGTTCGGCCAGCAGGTCGGGGTAGTGGGCGTGGCACGACAGGCCAAAGTCGAGCAGCACTGCGCTGCCGTCGGGGCGAAACAACACGTTGGCGGGCTTGAGGTCCAGGTGCACCGTGTTTTGCTGGTGCAGGGCGTGGGCCGCGCGCGCCATCGCAGCGCCCAGGCGCGCGATCTCGTCCATGCTGGGGCGCACCTCGGCGTTGATCCAGTGGTCCAGCGTGTGGCCGACGATGTATTCCATCACCAGATAGGGCACGTTGAGCAAATCGCCCGCCGCCACAAAGCGTGGCACGTGGCTGCCGTGCAGGGCTTGCATGATCTGGCATTCGACCTCGAAGCTGACGATGTTCTCGGCACCGTCGCCGGGGGTCATGCGCGGCACTTTCATGGCCATGTCAAAGCCCGGGTCGGGCTGGCCGTTGGCGTAGTGCACGCGGTAGACGTGCGCCATGCCGCCGGAGTGGATGCACTCTTCAATCGCGAAGCCGTCCAACTCCGCGCCGGGCTCCAGCAGCTTCATTGGCCGCTCTCCAGCCGGTCGGCAAAGAACGCGGGCAAGCCCGCGCGGCGAATGGCGCCTGCGGCGGCGTGGTGGTCGTAGGGCACGCGGTGGAAGGTGAGCTGGGCGCGCTCGGTGTCAAACAAGGCGTACATCGCCAGCGGCTTGCCGTCGCGCGGCTGGCCCACCGAGCCGATAGTGCCCAGCCATTGGCGGTGGCGCGGCACTGGCACCGCCACACCGGGCTGGGGTGTGAACAGCATCAGCCCCGAGCCGGTGCCGCGGTAGTACAGGGTCTGGGTGTGCACGTGGCCGCCAAACACGTAGCGCACCTCGGGCCAGGCGGCGGCTGCGTCCATGCTGGCAGTGGCGGCGCGCTGGTCGTACACGTAGCGCCAGCGCTCGGGGTTGTCGGCGCTGGCGTGTACCAGCAGCACGTTGTCAAACTTGACGGTCAGCGGCAGGTGCTGCAGCCAGTCGCGCTGCGACGCACTGAGCTGGCTGTGCGTCCAGGCGGCGGTGCTGTCGCCCACCGTTTTAACCTCAGGCGGCGGCACCACCGCCATGGCGTCGTGGTTGCCTTGCACCACCATGGCACCTTCTTCGGCGAGCAGCATCACGCGTTCGACCACGGCACACGGGTCGGCACCGTAGCCCACCATGTCGCCCAAAAAAGCAAAGCGCTGCGCACGCTGCGCGCGTGCGTGCTGAATGCAGGCTTCAAGCGCCTGCACATTGGCATGAATATCTGACAGCAGGGCCAGTCGCATCGTGTCTCCGAATTGTTCTTATGGGCCATATTATGGTCAACTGACACCATGTCTTGGCGGCGTGATCCGGAAATATCTGATCTGCGCCGCGCAAACCACGGGGAACCGTGCATTGACGTAGTTAGGCTCAAAATCGAGCCTCCGGCACCTCGGGACTCAGGACGACGTGGCACTCAGCGCCGTTCGTGTCCTCCGGCCTGCGGCCTCCCCCTTAACCTCACTGCGCTGAGGGCCACGCCGTCCTGAGTCAGTCCGCGTTGTTGGTGCGCAAGGGGATTCAGGCATCGGCATCCACCACACTGGCCGCGCAACCCTGCGCAGGCGAGGTCGTCCTGCGATGCAAGCCCGAAAAGCCAACTCGGGCTTGTGCATTCTGTGGGAGCTTGCCTGCAAGCGATTGGTTGGGCACTTCATCGCCAGCAGGCTGACTCCCACTTGTTGGTTGGCTCCTTGGGGCTGATTTCAGTCGTTGAACCCTTGCCCGCCCGAGCCCATTTGTGACCGGCTAAACTGAGTTTCAGGCAGCAATTGAGGTAAGTAGCATGGACAAGGAATTCGCCGTCGACTCGGACGGGTTACATCAGGCCGTCAATTTGATGAGTCGTGATTTCAGTAACGCAGATGGTCTTGCCCTGCCGATAGAGCTGCCACAAATCGGGATGGGTTCCACGGCTGCACTGAACTCTCTGGCACCGAACATTCTGGGCGGCGCGGCGCTTTTGGGCGAGGCCACATCATTTGCCCACATGGACCCGCCAACCCCATGGATAACTTGGGCCGTTTCGCTTTGGAACGCATCGCTCAATCAGAACCTGCTTCACCCTGCCACCGCACCTGTCGCTCGCCAAATGGAACAGCGTGTCGTGGCATGGCTCGCACCATTTTTCGGCATGAATGGTGGACACATGACGCCGGGTTCGACCGTAGCTAATTTGACCGCTTTATGGTCCGCGCGAGAGCGCGCTGGTATTACGCAGGTGATTGCATCAGAGGGAGCGCATCTCTCCATTGCAAAAGCGGCTCATATCTTGGGCCTTAAATACCTGAGCTTGCCAATGGATGCGAATGGTTCGATGGATGCAGCGCAATTGCCGACCGACTTGAGCAAAGCCGCCTTGGTCCTCACCGCCGGTGCAACCAGTACAGGTGCCATCGACCCGTTTGAGTTGGCCGGTAGGGCAGCTTGGACGCATGTAGATGCTGCCTGGGCCGGTCCTTTACGGTTGAGTAAGTATGCCCACTTACTTGCCGGCGTCGAGTTGGCAGACTCTGTTGCCGTGTCGGCACACAAGTGGCTCTTCCAACCCAAAGAGTCTGCTCTCGTCTTGTTCAAAGACACAGAGAAAGCCCACGCAGCGGTTAGCTTCGGTGGAGCATATCTCGCCGCGCCAAATGTTGGGGTTCTTGGTTCCCATGGTGCAACTGCCACGACCCTTCTGGCAACACTGCTTGCTTGGGGGCTGCAAGGAGTTGCACAGCGAATTGAGCACTGCATGGACCTTTCACACCGCTTGAGAGATTTTCTTGCTACTGACGAGCGCCTAGAGATTTATGCCGAACCCCAAACGGGCATTGTGGTCTGGCGACCAAGAGACGAGAACTTGGTTGAACATGTGCTGCAGCAGTTGCCTGTTGGCTCCACGTCAACAACGGCGATTGCCGGTGGGAAGTGGTTCCGCAATGTGGCGGCCAATCCTAGTGCGGATATTGACCTTCTCATTGCCAACATTTGTGGCGCCTTGCCCAAGCGCGTTTAGTTCGCGCTCAATGACCGCAATCGCTGCACTGTCGAAATTGCCGCCGCTGCGCTGAATGTCGGCATTGGGCACAGTGCCGAAGCTCACGCAATGCTTCTTACTGGGATCGAACTGGACCGCCCTAAAGCTGCCTGTCGGCGCGCTCAAGCCGCCAGCGGCTTGGCGATGGCGTCGATGCGCTCCAGCACTTCGGGCGTGAGTTTGGGCGTGAGTGCCAGCGCGCCCAGGTTGTCTTGCAACTGGGCTTGCTGGCTGGCACCCAGAATCACGGTGCTCACGCGCGGGTTGCGGTTGGCCCAGGCGATGGCCAGTTGCGCCACGTTGCCGCCAAGGTCAGACGCGATGGCGGCAAGCTGGCCTACGGCAGCGTTCTTGGCCGGGTCGGTCAGGCCGGGCAGCAAAAAGCCCATGCCTTGGAGCGCGCCCCGGCTGTCTGCGGGCACGCCATGCAGGTACTTGCCGGTGAGCAGGCCCGAGGCCAGCGGGCTCCAGGTGGTCAGGCCCAGTCCGATGTCGTCATACAGGCGCGCGTACTCCATCTCCACACGCTGGCGTTGAAACAGGTGGTACTGGGGCTGCTCCATTACCGGTTTGTGCAGGTGGTGGCGCTCGGCAATGTCGTAGGCGGCGCGAATCTCGGCAGCGCTCCACTCGCTTGTGCCCCAGTACAGCGCCTTGCCCTGGTCGATGATGTTGCTCAGGGCCCAGACGGTCTCCTCAATCGGGGTGTGCGGGTCGGGGCGGTGGCAGAAGATCAGGTCCACAAAGTCGAGTTGCAGGCGCATTAGCGAGCCGTCAATCGCCTGCATCAGGTATTTGCGGTTGAGCGTGTCGCGCCGGTTGACGCCGTTGCCCTCGCGGTCGAGCCCCCAAAAGAACTTGGTGGACACCACGTAGTTCAGGCGCGGCCACTGCAGCGCCTTGAAAGCTTCGCCCATCACCACTTCGCTTTGGCCCTTGGCGTAAATCTCGGCGTTGTCAAAAAAGTTGATGCCTGCATCCATGGCCGCAGCCAGCATTTCGGTGGCGGCCTTGGCATCCACCTGGTTGTGGTACGTGACCCAGGACCCCAGCGAGAGTTCGCTCACCTGCAGGCCGCTCTTGCCCAGACGTCGGTATTGCATGAAATATCTCCTTGAATCGGCAAAGGTTACACGATGGGCGCGCGTCGCGTGGCACTGCGGTTATTGCTGGGGCAGCTTGCTCAGGTCGATATCGACGTACTTCCAGGTGCCGCGCGAAGTGGAGTGACGCCGGTAGCCCAGCAGCCAGGGTTGCATCAGGTCGGTGGCCACCGGGTGGGCGTTGATCTTGTAGGGCATGTAGGCAATCATCAGCTTGGCAGCCTGCTGCATCAGGGCCAGACGCTCGGGCCCGTCGGGCAGTGCCTTTTGCGCATCAAACAGCCGGTTGAATGCGGGCAGGTCAAAGCGCGAATGGTTGGCGCCACCCTTGGCCGGGCCGTTGGCCATTTGCAAAAAGGTTTCGCCGTCAGGGTCGGTGGCAGACCATCCCAGGCCCCACATCATCAGCTTGCCGGTGCGCGAGGCCTTGAGGTGTTCGGGCCACTTGGCGATCTTGAACTCGATCCGGATACCGATCGCGTCCATGTTCTTCTTCCACAATTCATTGAGCTCGCGTGAGGCGGCGTCGGGTGAGGTGGCGTACTCCAGCACCAGGGGGCGGCCGTCGGGCAGGTCGCGCCAACCGTCGCCATTCTTGTCGACGTAGCCGTACATGTCGAGCAGCGCCATGGCGCGTGCGCGGTTGAAATCGCTCATTTCCGATTTGAATTGCGGCTCGTAGCCGTAGGCCGCAGGGGCCAGCGGGCCTTGTGCCAATACCGCCTGGTTCTTGCGCGCCAGGCGCACCTCCTCGTCGGAGTTGTAGGCCAGAGCGATGGCTCGGCGCAGCGCCACCTTCTCGGGCGTGTAACCACCTACCACCGGGTTTTCCATGCCGAAGTAGGTGAATGCCACGCTCACGGTGTGCGCACGGTCCATACTGATGCCGCGCTTGACCAGGTTGGGTGCCAGCCGGTTGTTGGGGATTGCCTGGTAGGAAAAGGCGTTGGGCAGGCGCTCCATCAGGTCAAACTCATTGCCCAGAAATGACAGCCAGCGTGGCTGTGGTTCTTCGATGATGGAAATCTCCACTCGGTCCACCATTGGAAGCGTCTTGCCCTGCATGGCCTGGTAGATCGCCTGCGAGCGCGGGTCGTCCGCCGGTGGCTCTGCCTGGTAGGGTTCTACACGGAAATTCTTGTTTCTGGCGAAGGTGATCTTGGATGAGCGCTTCCATTGGTCCAACACGAACGGGCCAGTGCCCACCGGGTGCTCCATGATCCGGTCGCCATAGTGTTCGACCACCTCGCGCGCCACGACGCCAAAAGTCCCAGCGCTGGCCAAGCGGTACAAAAAGCGCGGACTGGGCGCAGCCAAGTTGAACTGCACGGTGTAGCGGTCGAGTGCGCGCACACCCTCGACCGGGTGGTCATAGTCAAACTTGGCACCGGGTTTTTCCGCGGCGGCCTTGAGCTCGGACAAGCCCAGCAGTTGGTCGTTTTCCAGCAGATAGAGGTTTTGACTCTTGTTGCGGGGGTCGTAGTGGCGCTTGTAGGTGTAGGCCACATCCTGTGCCGTGAGTTCGCGTTTCTTGCCAGCAAACACCGGGTCATCGGCAAACAGCACACCCTGGCGCAGCCGCACCGTCCAGGTACGGTAGTTGTTGGACACCTCGGGCATGGCTGTGGCCAGCAGCGGGCGCAGCTTGAACGGGCGTGCCAGGTAGTCGTACTCGTACAGCGACTCGAACATATTGGCGGTGAGCGTGATCGAATACAAATCGCTGAGTTGTACCGGGTCGAAGCCGGTCTCGGCGATCGGGAAGGCGTAGCGCAAGACCTTTTCCTGCGGCGCGCCCGTGTCCTGGCGGGTTGCCTCTGCGCTTGCCGCAGGCTTGCCCAGCAGCACCAAGCACGCCACCACCACACCCTGAATCCAACCGGCAAATTTCATAACAACCCTTGTAAACACCCATGTGCACACCGATGCCAGCAAGCATAATCTGCCCGGCAACACTTTGCATCCGCATTTCACCCCAGGACACCAACCCAGACCACGGCCATGCTTTCCTACCTGATACGGCGCGTCTGGCAGATGATTCCCACCCTGGCAGGGGTCATTTTGCTGGTGTTCTTTCTGTTCAAGTACTTTGGCGGCGACCCTGCGGAAATCATCGCGGGCATGGCGGCCACGCCGCAACAGATTGCGTCGATCCGCACGCAGTTGGGGCTGGATCGGCCGGTGGCGCAGCAACTCTGGATTTTTGTCACGCAGATTTTCAGCTTTGACTGGGGCAAGAGCTGGGCCACCAACGAGCCCATAGCCAACCTGTTTGCCAGCCGCTTGCCCGCCACGCTGACCATCATGGTTCCGATCCTGATTCTGGAGGTGACGCTGGCGATTGTGGCGGGGGTGGCGGTTGCCTATGTGCGCGGCAGCCTTACCGACCGGATCATCATGGTGCTCACCACGTTGGCCTTGTCAATCAGTTTTCTGGTGTACATCGTGGTCGGCCAATACCTGTTTGGTTTCTTGCTGGGATGGTTTCCGGTACAAGGCTGGAGCAACAGCGCCTGGAAGAACCTGGCGCTGTACGCGCCGCTGCCGGTGTTCCTGGCGGTGCTGGTCAGTCTGGCACCGCAAACCCGCCTGTACCGCAGTTTCATTCTCGATGAAATCGGCCAGGACTATGTGCGCACGGCGCGCGCCAAGGGCGTTAGCGAACACAGCATCCTGTTCAAGCATGTGCTGCGCAACGCCATGATTCCCATCCTCACCAACGTGGCCACGCAGTTGCCCGGCGTGTTTGTCGGCTCGTTCCTGATTGAAGTGTTTTTCTCGATACCGGGACTGGGGCGCGAAGTGCTGCTGGCGGTTAACCGCAGCGACTATCCCGTCATACAGGCGGCCACCGTGTACCTGGCGAGCCTGACCATGGTGATTAACCTGGTGACCGACGTGCTGTACAAACTGGTCGATCCGCGGGTGACACTGAAATGAGCGAACCGATCACGCCTGAACTGCCGCGCTCACCCAGCGTTTGGGCCCAGGCCTGGCAGCGCCTCAAGGTCGACCGCGTGGGTATGGCGTCCCTGGCAGTGACCTTGCTGTTCATTGCCTTGGTACTGCTGGCGCAGGCGGGTTGGGTGGCGGGCGACTGGCAGCGCGAAGTGGCCACGCCGTTTGCGCCGCCGCACTTTGTCGGGCGCATCGCCGATGGCTCGGAGTCGGCGCAGGTCGAGACGCCTGCCGGGCCCAACGTCGATCTGTCCGCCGTCGATCCACTGGCGCTACGCTATCGGGAATGGGAACAGCGTGCAGCCCAATTCCAGACCAGCGTCACCGCGAAAAGCGACACCCTGCTTTTCGGTGCCGACCGCATGGGCCGCAATGTGCTGAGCAAGGCCATCAAGGGTGCACAGGTGTCGATTGCAGTCGGTCTGGTGTCTGCGCTGGTGGCGACGCTGATTGGCACCGTGCTGGGGGCACTGGGCGGCTATTTTGGAGGCAGGCTGGGCGACCTGCTTGAATGGGTTTACAACGTGTTCACCGCCATTCCCTACATCCTGCTGGTGTTTGCCCTGGCGGCGGTGCTCAAGAGCGGGCCGCTGGCGGGAACGTTGGGCAATGGCATCTGGAGCGTGGTCATCATCCTGAGCGCGGTCGGTTGGACCGGAATTTACCGGCTGGTGCGCGCCGAATACATCAAGCACCGCAACCGCGAATATGTGCGTGCAGCCGAGGCGATTGGCGCTTCGCACATGGCGCGCATGTTCACACACATCTTGCCCAATATCAGCCACGTGGTGCTGGTGCAACTGAGCCTGCACGTGGTGAGCTTTATCAAGTCCGAAGTGATTCTGTCGTTTTTGGGGCTCGGCGTACCGGTCGATATGGTGAGCTGGGGAACGATGTTGTCGGAGGCGCAGGTGGAATTGGTGCTGGGCAAGTGGTGGCAACTGGTGGCGGCCACCGGATTCATGGCGACCTTTGTCACTGCTTTTGCCTTGCTCACCGACGCCATGCGCGACGCGCTCGACCCCAAGTTGCGCTAGTCGCGCAAGGAATGCACCGATCCATGAACCCGGCAACCTCCAATCTCATCAGCGTGCAGGACCTGCAGGTGTCGTTTCGCCTGGGCAAGGGTCACATCGTGCCAGCGCTGCATGGCGTGAGCTTCGACATTCCGCTCAACAGCACGGTGGCGCTGGTGGGCGAGTCGGGCAGTGGCAAGAGCGTGAGCGCCATGAGCATCGTGCAGTTGCTGCCCGAAAATGCCGTCGTGGCCGAGCACAGCAGAATTTTGTACCAGGGCACCAACCTGCTCACGGCCAGTGCGCAGGAGATGCGCAAGCTGCGCGGCAAGGACATTTCGGTGGTCTTTCAGGAGCCCATGAGTTCGCTCAATCCGGTGTTTACCGTGGGCGAGCAAATCGCCGAGGTGCTGCGCATTCACCTGCACATGAATGCGCGCCAAGCGCTGGATCGGGCGCTGGAGCTGATGACCGAGGTGGGCATCCCCAACCCGCGGCAACGGCTGGGTGCCTATCCGCACGAACTCTCAGGCGGGCAGCAGCAACGCGTGATGATTGCCATGGCCATCGCCTGTGAACCGCGCCTGCTGATTGCCGACGAGCCCACCACGGCGCTGGACGTCACGGTGCAGAGGCAGATCACCGACCTGATTGCGCGACTGCAGCAGCGCAAGAACATGAGCGTGCTGTTTATCAGCCACGATTTGGGGCTGGTGGGGGAGATTGCCAGCCAGGTGGTGGTCATGCGCCATGGCGTGGTGCGGGAAAGTGCCGACGTGCACGCCATCTTCAACCGCCCCCAGGATGCCTACACCCGCGCGCTGATTGCGTGCCGACCCAGCCTGGACACGCGACCGCACCGCCTGCCGGTGATTGATGATTTTGTGGTTGGCACCCCACTGCCGACGCAGCAGCGCCTTACGGCCCCCGCTGCGGGCGAAGCCCTGATGACCGTACGCGGGCTGCGCAAGGACTACCGCCTGAAGAAAGGCTTATGGGGGCACAGCGTCTTTGCGGCTGTCCGGCAAGCGGACTTCAGCTTGCACAAGGGGCGCACCCTGGGGGTGGTGGGTGAGTCGGGCTCGGGCAAGACCACGCTGGGCATGATGTTGACCCGGTTGACCGATGCAACCCAGGGCAGCATCGAGTTTGACGGCAAGGACCTGGCCCGACTCAGCGCCGACCAGATGCGGGCCTACCGCAGCCGCATCCAGATCATTTTTCAGAATCCCTATGCCAGCCTGAACCCGCGCTTTACGGTAGGGCAGATCTTGGCCGAGCCGATGCGCATTCACGCGCCAACAACCAGTTCGGCCGAGCGCACGCGGCGCACCTTGTCGCTGCTTGACAAGGTGGGGTTGCCCCAGGACGCCTTTGGCAAGTACCCGCACGAGTTTTCTGGCGGGCAGCGCCAGCGCATCGCGATTGCGCGCGCCTTGAGCATGCAGCCCGAAATCATTGTTTGCGATGAAAGCGTCAGCGCGCTCGACGTGAGCGTCCAGGCCACCGTGCTCAACCTGCTACTCGATCTGCAGCAGGAACTGGGGCTGGCCTACGTCTTTATCAGCCACGACCTCGCGGTGGTGAAGTACATGGCCGACGACATGCTGGTGATGCATCAGGGCGAAATCGTTGAGCGCGGTCTGGCGCAGGAGATTTACCGCAATCCGCAACACGTCTACACGCAGCAACTCTTGCAGGCTATCCCGCGCGGCCTGGGGCCACGTACGGAGTCACTCGTCCGCAGCAGCTGAAGGTGCAGGCAGCACGATGCCCAGGCGCTTGCGTATGCGCCGGGCAGGGAACGCGACATTGCGCTCGACCCAGTTCTTGAACTTGATGCCCTGCGCCGATGTGGCGTTGGCCAGGTGGGCCACCAGCGCATCGTCGCGCAGATAGCCTTCGCCGTTCTTGCCGAGCGCGCGATGCCCGCTGGGAAAGATTTTGGCAAGCGCGTGGTCGGTTGCCAGGTTGCCAACAATGGTGCGGATCTCATGGGTGGCGATCCAGCGGCAGTGGTCATCGTCTTCGATCACGTGTACCGTAAAGTTCTGGAACTTGTAGTGGTTGCCTTCCATCGGCTTGAGCAGCAGAGAGCGAAAATGCCAGCCGAACTCGGCGCTGGCGTCGATCACAATGCGCGAAAACGCCAGGCCAATCACCAACGCCAGCAACACCCATTCGAGCGGACCGAGCAGCTTGTGGGTCAGCAGGTAGAAGCCGCCACAGGCGGTACAAGCACCCACCGTTCTCCAGAGCAGCCCGGCCATGGGCTCAGAGCCGAAAGCGTCTGCGCGTGAGCGCCAGCGCTATCCAGAACGAGACGCTGGCAAACACGATCAGCACCAGTGCATGGCGCCAGGCGTCCACCGGCCACTGGTCCATGAACATGGGGCGCACCAGCGCCACGGCGCTGCTCAGCGGCAGCCAGTGGGCCACCACGCGTACCGCGTGCGGCAGTTGCTCCAGCGGGAAAAACACGCCGCTCAAGAACATCATGGGCGTGAGAAACAGCGTGAAGTAGTAGGTAAAAAAGTCGTAGCCCTTGGCCAGGGCGTTGAAGATCAGCGCAATGCAGGCAAAGGTGACACCCACGCCAAACAGGATCGGCCAGGCAATCAGCAACTTGGGGCTGTGGCTGATGCCCAGCGCCAGCATCACCCCCAGGATGGCGGTCACGGTAAACAGCGACTTGAACGCGGCCCACAGCATTTCGGCCAGCACGATGTCGTCCAGGCCGACCGGCGCGTTCATGATGCCGTCCCAGGTCTTTTGCATGTGCATGCGCGAAAACGCCGAATACAGCGCTTCAAAGGTGGCGGCGTTCATGGCGCTCATGCAGATTGAGCCGCTGGCCAGAAACAGGATGTAGGGCACCTTCAGGCTGCCCTCGGGGGTGTCCATCGTCACCTGCCCGACCAGTGCGCCCATGCCGTAGCCAAAGGCCACCAGCCACATCAGCGGCTCGGCAATATTGCCTACCAGGCTGGGGATGGCGAGCTTGCGCCAAACCAGCAGGTTGCGCAGGAATACCGGCCAAAAGCGCAGCGAGAGTTGCGGCGCGCGCCAGATGCTTTGGCTGGTGGAGGGAGTGTGGGTGGCCATGCTATGCGTCCTCCCGGATCTGGCGCCCGGTGAGTTTGAGAAAAAGGTCTTCGAGGTTGGCTGGGCGGTGCAGGGTGCGCAGGTGGCCGTGGGCGCTTAGGGCCTGCAGCAGCGCGCTCGCGTTGCTGGTGTAGAAGAACACGGTCTCGCCGCTGACCTCCACGCGCGAGGCCAGCGCGCGCAGCGGGCCTTCGCTCAAGGCCAGAGCGCCCACGCCAAAGACCTCGACCACATCGGGCTCCAGGTGCTGCGAAATCAGCGTGCGCGGCGTGCCTTCAGCGATCTTCTTGCCGTGGTCGAGCACCAGCAAGCGTGAGCACAGGCGCTCGGCCTCGTCCATGAAGTGGGTGGTCAGCAGGATCGACTTGCCCTGCTGCAGCAACAGTTGCAGGCGTTCCCACATCAGGTGGCGCGCCTGCGGATCAAGCCCGGTGGTGGGTTCGTCCAGCAGCAGCAGTTTGGGGTCGTTGACCAGTGCGCGCGCCAGCGACAAGCGCCGCTTCATGCCGCCGGAGAGTTCGCCGGGCTTGGCGTCGGCCTTGTGGCTCAGCGACGCAAATTCGAGCAGTTGCGGAATACGCGCCTTGATCTGCTTGTCCTTCATGCCAAAGTAGCGGCCATAGACCAGCAGGTTTTCGGCGCAGGTGAAATCGGGGTCGAGCGTGTCGATCTGGCTGACCACGCCCAACTGCGCCTTGATGGCCAGTGCGTCGCGAGGCATCTGCAGGCCCAGGGCGGTGATGCTGCCCGCATCGGGTGCGGTGAGTCCCAGGCACATGCGGATGGTGGTGGTCTTGCCCGCGCCGTTGGGCCCGATGACGCCCAGGCACTCGCCCGCTGCGATCTCGAACGATACGTCGTTCACCACCGTGTTGTCGCCGTAGCGTTTGCACAAGCCTTGTGCTGAAAAAATGGCAGATTGCATGCGCCAATTGTGACGCAAGCCCGGCGCACAGGCAGGCCTGGTATACGATCAAGCCCGAACCCACTTGATATAGAGGCGAACCATGGCTTCATTCACGTTTGAAACAACTCCCAAGATCATCTGTGAGCAAGGTGGCGCAGACCGCCTGGGCGAAATCGCCCGTGGTCTGAACATCTCGCGCCTGTTTCTGGTGACCGATGCGGGGCTGGTCAGGGCTGGTCTGATCGAAGGTGCGCTGGCCTCGCTGGCCAAGGCGCAGGTGGCGGTTACGGTGTTCTCCGACGTGCTGGCCGACCCGCCGGAACTGAGCGTGCAAGCCGCCGTGGATGCGGCGCGTGCCGCCGGTGCCGACGGCGTGGTGGGGTTTGGCGGCGGCAGCTCCATGGACACGGCCAAACTGGTAGCGTTGCTCGCGCGCACGCCGCAAAGCCTGCCCTCCATCTACGGCATCGGTCTGGCGCAGGGGCCACGGCTGCCGTTGATCCAGGTGCCCACCACGGCGGGGACCGGTTCTGAAGTCACGCCGATTTCCATCCTCACCACCCCCAGCCATGAGAAGAAGGGTGTGGTCTCGCCGCTGCTCTACCCGGACGTTGCGCTGCTCGACGGTCGCCTGACGCTGGGCCTGCCTGCGGCGGTTACGGCCATGACCGGTGTGGATGCGATGGTGCACGCGATTGAAGCGTTTACCACCCGCCTGAAAAAGAATCCGCTGTCCGACGCGCTGGCGATCAAGGCGCTGCAACTGCTCTATGCCAATTTGCCCGCGGCGGTGATCGACGGCAAGGACCCTGCGGTGCGCGAGGCCATGCTGCTGGGCTCGCTGTTTGCCGGAATGGCTTTTGCCAACGCGCCCGTGGGTGCTGTGCATGCGCTGGCCTACCCACTGGGTGGGCACTACGGGTTGCCGCACGGCTTGTCCAACTCGCTGGTGTTTGTGCCGGTGCTCCGGTTCAACCTTTGCGCGGCGCTTGCGCTGTACGCACAGTTGGGGCGTGCCATCCTGCCCCAGGCCGTGGGCATGGACGATGCCGGCGCAGCGGCGGCGTTTGTCGATGCCATTGCGGCCTGCGTTGCCACCATGCCTTACGCCCAGAACCTGCGCAGCGCGGGCGTCAGCCAGGACGACCTGCCAATGCTCGCGCGCGACGCCATGAACGTGCAGCGCCTGCTGGTGAACAACCCGCGCGACGTGGCCTACGACGACGCGCTGGCGCTGTACCAGGCGGCGTATTGATGCGCTTGTTCCTACTACGTGCCACCACCGCAAGGGCCGCCGCAGCGCTCGCTTTGCCATGACCGAGCGCTTCTCCCGCATCTTTCCGTTGTTCTTCGTGCTGCTCTGGTCCACCGGCTTCATCGGCGCGCGACTGGGGCTGCCGCACGCGCCACCGCTGGGCTTTTTGCTGGTGCGCTACCTGATCGTGATCGCCCTGATGACGCTCATTGCCGTTGCCACACGCGCACCCTGGCCCAAGCGCCCCTCGGACTGGCTGCACATCGGGGTGACGGGCTTGCTGGTGCACGGCGTCTATCTGGGTGGCGTGTTTATCGCCATCTCGCATGGGCTGCCCGCCGGGGTGGCGAGCCTGATTGCCGGGCTGCAGCCGCTACTCACCGCCGTGGGTGCAGGTGTGCTGCTGGGTGACAAGGTACTCTCGCGCCAATGGTTCGGGTTGCTGCTCGGGCTGGCGGGCGTCACGCTGGTGGTGGCTAACAAGTTTGGCAGCGGTTTTGACGGTGTTGCGCTGTTGCCCGCCGTGGTGGCGGTGCTGGCCATCACCGCTGGCACGCTCTACCAAAAGCGCTTCTGCCCGGCCTTTGACTGGCGTACCGGCGCCATTGCGCAGTTTGTTCCCACGGCGCTGTTGACGGGGCTCTTGGCCGCGCTTACCGAGACTGCGCCGATTGAATGGGTGAGCGACTTTGTCATTGCCCTGGCTTGGCTGGTGCTGGTGCTGTCCATCGGTGCCGTGAGCCTGCTCAACTGGCTGATCCGTAACCGCAACGCGGTCAACTTTGCCGCGTTGTTTTACCTGGTGCCGCCGTGCACCGCCGTGGTGGCCTGGCTGCTGTTTGGCGAAACCTTCTCGGGTCTGGCGTTGTGTGGGATGGCCAGCGCCGTCTGGGGTGTCTATCTGGCGCGCAAGTGAGCTTGGCCGGACTCTGCCAAAATACGCCGCATAGGGCTGTACTGTGTTATTGGCCCGAGGAATGACGGTGTCCACCCCCAAAGATTCACGCTACCAGGAAACGGGTTTCCCCTCGCTGCAATGGGAGGACGACGAGTTGCCCACGCGCCCCATGCCGCTGCACGAGCGGCCGCTACAGGCGCGCATCGACCGCGAGATGGCCGTGGTTGCCGAGCACCACATCCGCATTGCCCTGGCAATAGAAAAGTTCTGGGGCCACCACGACTGCGTCGAATACATCCAGCAGTTGATCCTCAGCGGCGGCGACAAAGAGGGCCGCGCCCGCGTAGGCTTCAAAACCGAAGTGCTCTCGGCACTGATCAATCTCGTGGCCCTGCACAAGCAGTCAGAGCCATAAACCATTCGCCCCCGGGGCGAACTCCAAGTGGCATTGCGTCTGGGTCAAGGGGCGTCGGTGTGACGGTTTCGTTTGGGCGCAGTTGCGTGGCAAGTCCGATGTCCTTACAATTTAGCAATTGCAAATCTAATTTGTAAAACATGATTCCACGCGCTGCCGCCCCTACCTTGAAAAGCTTTGCCAAGGGTTACCCGATTCTGGCCATCACCGGGCCGCGCCAGTCGGGCAAGACGACGCTGGCCAAAAGCACATTTCCGGACAAGCCCTACGTGTCACTCGAAGACATCGATACACGCCACTTCGCCCAGGAAGACCCGCGTGGCTTTTTGGCCCGGTTTGCGGACGGAGCCATTGTGGACGAGGTGCAGCGCTGCCCCGCATTGTTTTCGTACTTGCAAACCCGCGTTGATGCAAACCAGCGCATGGCTGAGTTTGTGCTGACCGGTTCGCAGCAATTTGGTTTGCTGGCGAACATCAGCCAAAGTCTGGCGGGTCGGGTGGGCTTGGTGCAATTGCTGCCTTTTGCCGTGCAGGAGTTGCAGGCGGCCCAAGTGGCGCTGCCGGGGCTGGATGAACTGCTCTGGCGCGGCTTGTATCCGCCCTTGTATGACCGTGCACTGGCGCCGCCCCAGTGGTTTGCCAATTACGTGACCACCTACGTGGAGCGCGACGTGCGCCAGATCATTGAAGTGCAAAACCTGAGCCTGTTTCAGCGCTTCCTCAAAATGTGCGCCGCCCGCTGCGGGCAGTTGCTCAACATGAGCAGCATGGCCAATGACTGTGGCGTTTCCTACAAAACCGTGGGTGCCTGGTTGTCGGTGCTGCAAGCGGGGTACGTGGTCTTTTTGTTGCAGCCCCACCACCAGAACTTCGGCAAGCGCCTGGTCAAAACCCCCAAGCTGTATTTCCACGACACCGGCTTGGCGGCGTGCCTGCTGGGCATTTCAGACCCTGATCACATGTCCATCCATGCCAGCCGTGGTGCGTTGTTCGAGAACCTGGTGATCACCGAGTGCATGAAGAAGCGCTTCAACCAGGGGCTGGCATCGAACCTCTACTTTTGGCGTAACAACACGGGCGAAGAAGTGGACCTGGTGCTGGAACAGGGCGCCCAATTGCAGCCCGTTGAAATCAAGTCCGCCCAGACCTTCAACGCCAGTTTTCTCCACGGGCTGAACAAATGGATGCGCTACGCAGGCACCACCGCGTTGCCCGCACGGCTGGTGTACGGGGGAGAAGACAACATGCTGCGCAGTGGGGTTGCGGTGCAATCATGGCGGCACATGCAAGACCTGTGAGGCGCAGCAAGCAACAGCAGGGGGGAAAGATCTGGGTTTTACGACGCTGTCGGCCCAACCTGTGTCAGCAAGATTTGCGGCACACTTTAACAAACGGTTTTTAACCAGTCGTTGTCAGCTAGGCAGCG